>DATFEU010000022.1:0-11094 GCA_035250725.1 Actinomycetota bacterium | reverse complement strand
GGCGGTCCTTCACGTGATCGAGCGGATCGTGGCCCCGTTGGGCCTCCGGGTCGACGCAATGTCGCCGTGGGTGGACGCGCGACTTCCGGATGGCTCACGGGTGCACGCGATCGTTCCGCCCCTCTCGCTCTGCGGCCCGGTACTGAACGTGCGCAAGTTCTCCTCGGTTCCGCTCGGACCGGAGGACCTGCTCGCCAACGGCACGCTGGGGTGCCGGATGCTCGCGTTCCTCGATGCGTGCGTCCGGGGCCGAACCAACATCGTGATCTCGGGAGGCACGAGCTCGGGGAAGACGACGCTCCTCGGAGTGCTGTCCGGTTTCGTCCCGGACGACGAGCGGATCATCACGATCGAGGACGCCGCGGAGCTGCGCCTCGGCAAGCCGCACGTGATCGGCCTCGAGGCCCGGCCGGCCAACGTCGAGGGCCGGGGCGAGGTCACGGTCCGCGATCTCCTCCGTAACGCGCTCCGGATGCGACCGGATCGACTCGTGATCGGCGAGGTCCGAGGTGGGGAGGCGCTGGACATGCTGCAGGCGATGAACACCGGGCACGACGGTTCGTTGACGACGACGCACGCGAACTCCGCGCGGCATGCGCTCTGGCGGCTCGAGACGATGGCGCTCATGTCCGACGTCGATCTCCCCGTCGCGCACGTGCGCGCTCAGGTCGCGGGAGGCATCGATGTCGTCGTCCACACCGCTCGCCTCCGTGAGGGTCGACGCGTCGTGATGCAGGTCGCGACCGTCGACGCCCTGGATGGAAGCGGTGAGCTCGTGGTCACGGAGGTGTTCGGCTTCCGATCGCGGGTGGGACGCGACGGGGCGTTCGTCGCCACCGGGAGGGTGCCGGCGGTGGCGGCCACGCTCCGAGGTCGGGTCGCGTTCGAGGAGCACTGGTTCGAGCCCGGCGTCGACGAGGCGGCCTCGTGAGCGCGGGAGCCGCGATCGTCGGCGTTCTCGTCGCCTCGGCCGTCCTGCTCGTCGGCGCGATCGTCGTCGGCGAGCATCGGGGCGCGATCCTCGTCCGCGCCGCCGGGCGTTCGGGCCGGCGGGCGATGCCGGCGTCCTTCATCCATCCGCCGTCATGGGTGTGGAGCGTCGGCGGGGCGGCGGTCGCATCACTGGTCGGCCTCCGCGTCGCGGGCGACGTCGGCGCGATCGTCGCCGCCGGCGCCGTGCTCGCCACGCCCACCCTCGTCCGTCGGCGGCGTCGAGCCCGCGCTGCGACGTTGACCCAGGATCAGCTTGCGGAAGGCGTTTCGGTGATCGCGTCCGGTCTTCGAGCGGGACGTTCGCTCCGTCAGGCGTTCGAGCTCGCCGCGGTCGAGGTCGACCCTCCGATCGGACCGTCCTTCGGCCGGATCAGCGACCGTGTGGAGCTCGGTGATCCGATCGACGACACGGTGGATGCCTGGGCGGTCGAGATCTCCGGCCCGGACGCGAGGCTCGCGGCCGGCGTGCTCCGACTGCATCGGCGGACCGGAGGCGCGCTCGCCGCGACGCTCGAGCAGCTCGCTTCGACGCTGCGCGCCCGTCGGAGCGCCGCTCGTGAGCTCCGGTCGCTCACCGCACAGGCTCGGCTCTCGGCCAACATCCTGGGGCTGCTGCCGCTCGGTTTCTTCGCGTTCCTTTCCTTGGTCGCTCGAGACGACGTCGTGGAGGCGGTCACCACGCCCGCCGGCACGACCGCGATCGCCCTCGGCCTCGTGCTTCAGGCCGCCGCGTACGTCTGGATCCGACGCATCCTGCGGATCGAACCGTGACCGTCGCCGCCGGTCTCCTCGCGGCGGTCGCCGGCGTCTCGGTGGTCGCCGCATGCTCGGGCCGGCTACGGACGCCGATCCTCGTTCCGCTCGCGTCCGAAGGTGCGTCGACGCCCCCGGCTCGCGATCTGCTCGCCGCCACCGGATCGTGGCCGCTGATCCGGCACGTAGCCCTGTCGGCTCGCACGATCGACCTGCTGGCGCGCTCGGGGATCGAGCTGACCGAGCGCGAGCTCGTCGGCCTGAAGGTGACCGTCGCGCTCCCTGCTGCGCTGGCCGGACTGCTCCTGGGCGGGCCACTCCTCGCGCTGGTGCTTGGACCCGTCGCGTTCCGAGCGCCCGATGTCATGGTCGCGAGGGCCGCGCGGCGCCGAATCGCGGCCACGGATAGGGAGATCCCGATGCTGCTCGACCTGCTCGCCGTCGCGACGTCCGCAGGACTCCCCGCGCAGCTCGCGTTCCGTCGCGCGGTGGAGGCTGCCGAGGGTCCGCTCGCCGACGAGCTCCGGCCGGTCCTCGACGCGACGGATCTCGGCGGGCGGTGGCGGGACGAGCTTCGGACCGTGTGCGAGCGCCTCGAGCTGCCGGATCTCCGTCGCCTGGTTGCGACGCTCGCCCGTTCCGAGACCTTGGGGTCTCCGCTCAGCGACGAGCTCGTGAGACTGGCGCTGGACGTTCGTGAAGCGCGTCGAGCGAGGGCCACCGAACGCGCGCGAGCCGCGCCGGTGAAGATGCTGTTCCCGCTCGTGTTCCTCGTCCTCCCCGCGTTCCTCCTCCTCACGGTGGTCCCGGTCCTGGTGACCACGGTGCGATCCATCGTCTAGGTCCATCGTCTGAGAGGAGGTGAACCGGGGTGCTGTTGTCTTGGTACGTACGAGCGCGTTACCTCCGATCGCGGTCGGCATGGTCGTCGCAGGCGGGGCAGACCACCGCCGAGTACGCGCTCGTGATCCTCGCCGCTGCCGCGATCGCCGTCGTCCTGATCGTGTGGGCGCGGTCGTCCGGCAAGCTGCCCGCCTTCTTCGACAGCATCATCGATCAGGTGGCAGGGAGTGCGTCCTAGCAACGGTCAACGAGGATCCTCGGCGGTCGAGTTCGCCCTGGTGCTCCCGCTGGTGCTGCTCCTCCTGCTCGCCCTCGTGCAGGTGGGGGTGCTCGCCCGTGATCAGCTGGTGCTGACGCAGGCCTCGCGCGCCGGGGCGCGCGAGGCGGCGGTCGAGGCGTCGGACGGGGCGGTGGAGGACGCGGTTCGGGGCGCCGCGGTCGGTCTCGACGGGGACCGATTGCGGGTCGAGATCGTTCGGGTCGGTGCGCGAGGTTCGCCGGTTACGGTCTCGCTGGAGTACGAGGCGCCGATCGCGGCGACGCTTGCCGGGTGGCTGTTCCCCGAGTCCGTCACGCTGCGGGTGAGCGCGACGATGCGACAGGAGTTCGCGTGAGGGACGATCGAGGGTCGGTCTCGATCGTCGTCGCCGGACTGATCGCGATCGTGGTGGTGATGGCGATGGCCGCGGCCGACGTCGTGCGGGTCCTCGCCGCCGCATCGCGCGGTCAGACCGCCGCGGACGCGGCGGCGTTGGCCGCCGCGCAGACGTTGGCGTTCCCGGACGACCTGATGCCGACGGATCGAGCCCGCGAGTACGCGGAGCGGAACGACGCCGAACTCGAGTCGTGTGTCTGTGAGCCGGGATCGTTCGAGGCGATGGTCGTCGTGCGGATGGACGTCGGCGACCTGCTGCTGTTCGGGAGCGGGCGGTCGGTGATCGCGAGGGCTCGCGCGGTGGTGGACCTGCCCATGGCGTGACCCGGTCGCACGGCCTTGCCGGGGGGGCCGCGACGTCCGGGGCCGGGTGTACGATGCTCGACCATGGCGATGGTCCAGGGGGTTGCGAGGAAGCGGGGCCGGCGCGCGCGCCTGGCCACCGTCGACTACACCCTTGCCAAGCGCGCCCTGCTGTCCGAGGTGCGGACCGGCCTGACCTCGTGGACCGACGTCTGCGACGCCCATCCGGAGCTGATGCGCGCTGCCAAGCACGTCGGGGAGCGGTCCAGGCGTGACTGCCCCGTATGCCGCAAGGACAAGCTCCGGCTCGTGACCTACGTCTACGGGGACGGCCTGCGACAGGACAACGGGCGGGTGTGGCCCCTCGACATCGGCCTCTCGATGGCCGCCGACCGCCCCGGTTCGTGGTGCTACGTGGTCGAGGTCTGCACGGCCTGTCAGTGGAACCACCTGCACGAAGCCTTCGTCGCCCGAGCCGTCTGAGCCCCGTCCACGGTTCGTCACGGGAACTCCACGGAGTTCCTGCTGGTCGTAGACGGGCTACACGTGGTCCGTGACTACACTGGACGGCGATTTGGCGGTCAAGACCGCGCCCGCGGGGTCCCGCAAGGAAGGCCCCAAGCACGCCCCCCGAAAACCGAAGCGGAAGCGCCAGAAGGGCTTCAAGGGCTGGCTCTCACGCTGGTGGTGGGTCTTCGTCGTCGTGCCCCTCTCCGGGTTCATCCTCGTGCTGCTGACCCTGCTCTACGTCTACTCGCAGCTCGACCTGCCGGAGACCCCGCCGCCGCTGCAGACGACGTACGTCTACGACCGGGACGGCAAGGTGCTCACGACGCTGCACTCCTCGGTGGATCGGACGATCATCCCGCTCGACCAGATGCCCAAGCACCTGCAGCGGGCCGTGATCTCGGTCGAGGACCAGGATTTCTACGCGCACCCGGGGATCGACGCGTTCGGGATCCTGCGGGCCGCCTGGACCGACCTCGTCCAGCGCGAGATCGTGCAGGGCGGCTCGACGATCACGCAGCAGCTCGTGAAGAACATCTACGCAGGCGAGTACGTCGAGGATCCTGAGACCGGCGTCGAGACGTACGTGATCCCCGAGCGCTCGCTCAGTCAGAAGGTCCGGGAGAGCCTGCTGGCGGTCAAGGTGGAGCAGGAGTTCACGAAGGACCAGATCCTCGCCACCTATCTGAACACCGTGTACTTCGGACGCGGTGCCTACGGGGTCCAGGCCGCCGCGCAGACGTTCTTCCGCGAGGACGCCGAGGACCTCACGATCCCCGAGTCGGCGCTGCTCGCCGGGATGATCCAGAGCCCCTCCACCTACGACCCGGTCGAGCACGAGCCGGAGGCGACCGACCGGCGGGACTTCGTCCTCTCGCAGATGGTGGAGGAGGGGTACCTGCTGCCCGAGCGCGCGGCGGAGTTCGTCGAGAAGCCGGTGCGGGCGGACCCGCTCGAGGTCGGGCTGAACTTCCCCGCCAAGACCGGGTACTTCCTCGACTACACGCGGCGCGCCCTGATCGAGGAGTACGGCGAGGCGACGGTGTTCGGGGGCGGCCTCCAGGTGAGGACGACGCTCGACACCGACATGCAGCGGTACGCGGAGGAGGCCGTCGCGAACCGGCTGAACGATCCCGGCGGCCCCGAGGCCGCGCTCGTCGCGATCGACCCGCGCGACGGCGGGGTCCGGGCGATGTACGGGGGCGAGAACTTCCGCGTCTCGAAGGTGAACCTCGCGACCGGCGACGGCGGCTCGGGCCGTCAGGCCGGGTCCGCGTACAAGCCGTTGACGCTCGCCGCCGCGATGGAGCAGGACTACGACCTGAACGCGCGCTGGCAGGGGCCGTCACCGATCACGATCCCCGACCCCGCGTGCTACACGAACGGCGAGCCGTGGGAGGTGGAGAACGCGAGCGACTCGGAGACCGGTACCTTCACGCTGCTCTCGGCGACGAGCCACTCGGTGAACTCCGTCTACGCCCAGGTGGCCTCGCAGGTGACGCCCGATGCGATCGTCGACGTCTCGTACCGGATGGGCATCGAGTCCCCGCTCGAGCCGGTGTGCTCGATCACGCTCGGGACGCAGTCCGTCAACCCGCTCGAGATGACGACCGCGTACGCGACGCTCGCCGCGCGTGGGTGGCGCCACCGCGCGACCCCGCTCGCCGAGGTGACGACGCCGGACGGCGAGAGGAGCCTCCGGATCAACGAGCGCGGGAAGCAGGTGCTCGACACGAATGACGCCGACCTCGTGACGTACGCGCTCGAGACCGTGATCTCGGGCGGCACCGGGACGAGCGCCTACATCGGCCGTCCCGCCGCCGGGAAGACCGGTACGGCGCAGAACTACTGGGACGCCTGGTTCTGCGGCTACACGCCGCAGCTCGCGGCGTGCGTGTGGGTCGGCTACCCCCAGGGGCAGATCCCGCTCGAGGACGTCGAGGGGTACTCGGCCGTGTTCGGCGGGACGATCCCGGCGCTGATCTGGCACGACTTCATGCTCGCGGCGCTGGACGGCCTGCCGGAACGGGACTTCGTCACGCCCTCGTTCGAGGGCTACACCGCGGGACCCGAGACGCCGGTGCCGGTGCCGGTGCCGGCACCGGCACCGTCTCCCACGCCGTCGCCGGAGCCGAGCCCGTCGCCCGAGCCGGAGCCGAGCCCCTCGCCGACCCCGCCGCCGAGTCCCTCGCCGACCCCGACGCCGAGCCCCTCGCCGTCGCCGACGCCCTCCGAGAGCCCGAGCCCCCCATCAGAAGGAGCGACGTCCGCGCGGGTTCGTCGACCCGACTGAGCCGCCTGACGAACGCCGCGTAGACGATCGCTAGGGAGCGTCGCTTCCGGCGAACTCCCTGGCCGCCGGGACCGCGTCCAGGGGGAGCGAGGCGAGCACGGTGGTGCCCCGCCCCGGCGCCGAGTGGACCATGAAGGTCCCGTTCGCGAGCTCCACGCGTTCGCGCATCGAGGCGAGCCCGACGCGTCCAGACTGGAGGAACTCGCGGGCCTTCCCCGGATCGAACCCGACACCGTCGTCCCCGATCTCGACCCGGAGCTGACCGCCCCCGGTGTCCACCGACACGTTGACGGAGGTCGCGCTCGCGTGCTTCGCGGAGTTCGACAGGGCCTCCTGGACGATCCGGTACGCGAGGGTCTCGAGGTCGCGCGGGATCTCAGCCGCGGACTTGCCGCGGAACTCCGTCCGCACGTCGTTGCCCCGCCCGTACCGGTCCAGGGTCTCGCGCAGGGCCGGGACCAACCCCCGCTCCTCGAGCAACGGCGGGCGGAGGCCGGACATGAGCCGACGGAGGTTGTCGGCTTCCTCCGACAACTCCCGGCGGACCTTCGCGAGCACCTCGAACCCCTCGCCCATGTCCCCGGCCTTCAGCATGAGGAGGACGGCCTCCAGGGACAGGGACGCCGCCGACACGCCCTGCACAGGGCCGTCGTGAAGGTCCCGCGCGATCCGGTTGCGCTCGCTCTCGATCGCCGCGTTGGTCCGGCGCATGATCCGCGTTCGGTCCTCGTCGCGATCCTGGAGGAATTTGAAGAGCGAACGGATCGTCTGGTCGGCGACCCTGGCGGCGGTCACGTCGCGGACGAGGAGCAGCAGGCGCGGCGGGTCGCCGGGGATCTGGGAGGTTCGCGACTCGAGGTAGATCGAGTGGCCCTCCCGATAGAGCGTCCCCTGTCCGGTCGGCCCGGTCACCGGGAGCTTGGCGAAGCTCTCGTCCGCCTCGATCGACGCGGCGAGCGCGGTCCACGGCTGGCCCTCGACGAGCGAGTGCGGCATCTCAAGCATCTTGCAGAACGCCTCGTTCGCTCGAAGGATCACGTTGTGGTGGTCGAGCTCGACGATCCCGTCGATCGCGGCCTCGAACACGGTCCGCAGTCGTTCTTCGGACTCGCGGAGCGTCTCGTTGGCGCGTTGGAGACGACCGAGCACCTGGTCGTTGTCCGCGAGCGCGGCCTCCTTCTGCTCGAGTGCCACCTGGACCGCGCGCTGCGCGTGCGTCCCCCGGACCTGGTTCACCAGGATGCGGAGGGCGACGGCGGCGGCGAGCATCCCGATCAGCATGGATGCCTGGAGGAGCTCGATCCCTTCCTCGATCTCCTTCAGCGCCACGAGCGCCAGGGCGCTGCACGCGGCAGCGACCGACAGGCTCGTGAGGATCGCGCGTCCGTACCGCGTCGGCTCCATCCGAGGCTCGGGGGTTCGTCGTGGCATCGTGGTCACGAGCGCCGCGATCAACAGGGACGCGAGCGCGATCGGGAGATCGATGTGCAACTGCCCAAGCACGAATACGCCGGTGACCCATTGCTGCGTGAACGCGATCAGGGCCGAGCACATCGCCGAGATCGCGATGAACATGCCGACGTGCGTTGCGTGCGGAAGCGCCAGCGCGAGCGCGCCGAAGCCCGAGAACCCGGTCGCGGCGATCAGGGCGAGGCCCGCGGTCGTCGCGGACTCGATCCCGGTCAGTTCGTCCGCGGGAGGCCGCAGGTACAGGAACAGCATCGTGCCGATCGCCGCGCTAAGCAGCGCGACGTCGGCGGCGATCTCGCGAAGGTCCTCCCGAGCGATGTGGTCGCGGAACTCGATCGCAAGGGCGACGAGGAACATCAGGGAGACGACCACGAACGCCGTCTCGTGGAGGCCTTGTCTGGGCGGACTCCCGTCGCCGAGCGAGACGAACGACGCGCTGAGCGCCGTGAGTCCGAGCATGCCGAGCCCGAGCCACGGCGCGCTCCGCCAGGAGTCCCGCCGCCGGGAACGAAGGAGGATCACGACGGCCGAGAGGAAGCTCGAGGCCGCCACGATCGGGAACCCGGTGTCGCCCGTGGACGCCACGCGATCCCCTGCGGTCACGTACGCGAACGTCACGCCGGCGCCCGTGACGAACAAGAGCGCGGGCGTGAGCCATGAAGCCCTGCCCTGTGACCGTGTCGACATCTCGGGCGACCATGATGGCCTACGCGGACGCGAGACTCCATCACCCGACCGGGGTCTCCCGACCCGGACCGACCTAGGCCAGTTGGCGGGCACGCAGAGGGCCGCTCGGACTGGTGCGGCGCTACTCGATCAGCCGACGCCTGAGGGCCTCGGCGACGGCGGCCGTGCGGTCCGAGGCTCCGAGCTTCTCGAAGATGTGCTCGAGGTGGGTCTTGACGGTGTCCGGGGAGATGTAGAGGCGCTCGGCGATGTCCCGATTGGTATGTCCGAAGGCGAGGAGTTGGAGCACCTCGATCTCGCGTGCGGTGAGCGTCTCGGCGCGACGGTCGCGCTCCTTGGCTTGAGAGAGCTCCTCGGCGAGCGCGACCACGAGCTGAGGGTCGATCACCATGTTGCCCCCGGCCACCAGCCGCACGGTCTGGATCAGGTGCTCGGCGTCCCGCGCCTTGAGCACGTAGCCTCTGGCCCCGCTCCGGACCGCCTCCACGACGAACTGGCGGTCGTCGTAGGCGGTGAGCATGATGACGCCGGTGCTCGGGTGCGAGTCTCGGATCAGCCGTGCCGCCTCGAGGCCGTCCATCTCGGGCATCCGGATGTCCACCAGGGCGATGTCCGGTCCCTCGCGCTCGACGAGGTCGACCAGCTCCTGGCCGTTGGCGGCCTCGCCGACGACCTCGATGCCGTCGGCCATGTCCAGGTACCGGCGCAGCCCCTGCCGGACGAGGGAGTGGTCGTCCGCGATCGCGACTCGGATCGTCATGGCCCTTGGACCCCTTCCGGTGTGGAGGCCGCGCTCATCCTATATGTCGGCCCCGACGGGTCAGAAGATGTAGTACCAGTTGACCGTCAGCAGCGAGAGGATCCCGAGCCCGATCGCCCCGGCGACGAGCGCGACGGTCCGCGGGACGCGGAGCCGCTCGAGGCCGAGCGCGAGGCCCCAGAAGGCGGGGAACAGCGGCAGCAGGAACCGCGGCATCGACATCAGCGGCCGGCCCTCGAACGCGAACGTGAGGGGCAGCAGGAGGCCGCCCCAGAGGTAGACGGCGTAGGCCGGGCGGAGCCGGACCGCCGCGTACACCGAGGCCGCGAGCGTCGGGACGACGATCAACCAGTCGAGCAGCCAATAGCCGCCGTTCGGGTCGTCGAGGTAGCGGAACGCGTCGACGGTCCCGTTCCACAGGCTGAGGAGCGGGAACGTGAGCGTGCGTTCCCAGTTCGCCTGCCGGGTGATCGGGGCGAACCAGTCGCCGGCTCGAACGGCCCAGTAGCCGAGGTAGACGACGAGGCCGAGCGCGGTCGCGCCGGCGGCCGCGAACCCCGGCCAGATGCGGCTGCCGCGTTCGACGCGCTGCTGCAATGCCTCCACGACGAGCGCCGGAGCGAGTACGACGCCAAGGCTGCGCGTGAGGCCGGCGAGGCCCCCGGCCGCGCCGCCGATCGCCCATCGCCCGCGCCTGGCCGCCCAGAACGTCGTGACGGCGAGCAGCAGGAACAACGATTCGCTGTACGGCATGAGGAAGAAGTGCGAGGCGGGGAACAGGCACATCAGCAGCACGGTGGTGCGGGCCGTGCGTTCGGACAGCTCGGTCGTCGTGAGCACGTAGGTCACGTACAGGGCGGCGAGGAAGGCGGCGTTCGACACGAGCGTCGACGCCGCAAGCGGCGCGCCGCCGAGCAGCAGGGACACCCCGCGGATCGCGAGCGGGTACAGGGGGAAGAAGGCGGCGCTCCCGTCCTCCAGGCGATATCCGCCGTCGGCGATCCGCATGAACCACAGCGCGTCGAACCGCTCCCAGGCGGCGAACGCGTGCTGCCATCCGAGGTCCGTCGGTCCCGCGCGCCAGCCCGGGACGCCGACCGGTGTGAGCGACGGGAACAGCGCCACGCCGATCACACCGATCAGGAGCATCGCGAGACGGAGCCCGACGAACGCGAGCAGGCAGAACGTGAACGCTCGAGCCGCCTGCCGCTTCCAGTCGGGCGTCGTCGCGGCGGGATCGGCGCCGACCGGATCGGCCTCGGCACCGGCGGGCATGGGCCCTCGAACGCCCGAGTCCGTCCCGGCGTCGGTGCTCACGCTCGAACCTCCGAGGTCCCGACCGGGACGGGCGGCTCCTCGGCCGGCGGAGGCGCGAGGGCTGGGGCAGGCTCGCGGTGCCGGACCCAGGAGATCAGGCAGAGCACGAGGACCACGGTGCGCGCGAGGATCGCGAGCTGCATCGCCCCAAGCGGCAGCCCGGCGAGGCCGCCCTCGGTGCCCCCGCCGAGCCAGGAGAACTCGGTGACGTAGACGGCGACGTCCGTGAGCTCGAACGCGATGAACAGCCGCAGGTTCGGCAGCGCGAGCGCGAACCACGGCAGGAGCCACAGGCTGAACTGCGGCGAGTAGAGCTTGCCGGTGAGCAGGAACAGCACGAGGATCGGGAACCCCAGCGTCCATCTCGGGAATCCGGGCTCACGCTTCGCCTTCATCCGCCAGACCACGCCGACGAGGATCACGAACAGCCACGCCGAGACGATGTTGATCGCCCGCGTGTTCGTGCAGCCGGCGCCGGTGGCGCGTTCGCACACGAGGTACCACAGGCTGTTC
>DATFEU010000020.1:0-2186 GCA_035250725.1 Actinomycetota bacterium | reverse complement strand
GGCCACGCGGGCCCCGTCCCGGGCGAGGCGGTGGGCCGCCGCGCGGCCGATCCCGCGCGCGGCGCCGGTCACGATCGCGACCTGGCTCTCGAGTGGCTGGGGCACGCTGCGATGCTAGACGAGGCGGCGGCCCTCGATTTCCCTCGCGCGATGCATCCGGGGTAGGTTCAGACATCCGGACTGGAGGAGGGCTGGTCGTGGAGGACAAGCCGCTGGTCGTCACCGAGGAGTACGAGCGCCTCGGTGGCAAGAAGCTCTCGCTGATCGATGTGCTCGCTCAATCGGTCGGCTTCATGGGGCCGGTGTTCGTCACCGCGTTCGTGATCCCGCTCATCATCGGGTTCAACGCGTCCGGGCGCGGCGCGGGCACGTCGGTGGGCCTAGCCGTACTCCTCGCAGCTGTCGGCGTCTTCGCGCTCGCCTGGATCGTCTCGAGGTACGCGAAGAAGATCCACGCGGCCGGGTCCCTCTACGACTACGTGTCCCAGGGTCTCGGAACGACGATCGGAGCGGCGTCGGGGTGGCTGTACTACAGCGGGACGATCGTGCTGACCACGGCCCTCGGTGTGCTGCTCGGCGGGTACGTCCACGACAACCTGCTGCCGGCGTTCGAGATCGGTCCCTTCTTCCCGATCTGGGTGTGGGACGCGATCTTCACCCTGGGGCTGTTCGCGGTCCTGTACTTCGGCGTGCAGATCTCGACCCGCGTGCAGCTGACCCTGGCCCTCGTCTCCATGGCCGTTGTTCTGGTCTTCCTCATCACGGTGATCATCGATCTCGGCGGCGACAACGACTTCGCCAAGGCGTTCGATCCCTCTCCGGAGGGAGGCTTCAGCGGCATCCTGTTCGGCGTCCTCTACGGGGTCCTTGCGTTCGTCGGGTTCGAGACGGCCGCGAACCTGGCCGAGGAGACCGCGGACCCGAAACGCTCGATCCCGAGGGCCGTGCTGGGCGCGGTGTTCATCGTGACGGTCTTCTACCTGATCGGGTCCTACGTGGAGGTCGCGGGCTTCGGGTTCGACCTGTCCGTGATCCTGTCCCCGGAGGTGGCCGGGGCGCCCCTGTTCGCGCTCGGCGCCGGGCCGCCGTTCGGGTCGGAGCTGTGGCTGAAGGTCCTGCTCGTGGTCGTGTTCCTCGACATGCTCGCGGTCTACGTGGGCGCCGGAGTCGCTTCGACCCGTGGCGTGTTCGCGCTCGCCCGCGACCGGCGTCTGCCGGGGATCCTCGCGAAGGTCTCGACGTACGGGACGCCGGTCGGCGCGATCGTGCTCCTGATCGCGATCCAGGCGCTCTGGATCGCCCTCGCGGAGGGGAACGACACGATCTTCGCGCTCCCCGACGTGCCGCACTACTTCTCGATCTTCGCGTGGGGGGCCGCGTTCGGAGCGTTCGCGCTCGTGGTCGTCTACGGCGTGCTCTCGATCAGCGGGCTGGTCGGGCTCCGCGGAGACGAGGGGTACGGGGGCGTGGTGGTCGCCTCGCTGGTCGGGATCGCGATCAGCCTCGGGGCGATCTTCGGCTCGTTCTACAAGGTCACGAGTCCGCTGGTGCTGGCGGCGTGGTACCCGCTCATCTGGGGCGTGATCGGGCTCGTCTACATGCTGCTGGTCAAGGGACGGGCAAGCGCGAGCGACACGCTCGACGAGCTTCGCTCCATGTGATCGGTCGCGGATGAGTGAGGCACGTGCCGGGGCGGCCCGGCTCGTGCTCATCCTGTCCGAGAACTGGACGCTCACCCCCGCCCGCGAGCTCCGGGGGCTGGTCGACATCGCGGTCGAGGCCGAGCGGGCCGGGTTCGACGCGGCGATGGTGAGCGAGCACGTCGTGCTCGGCCCGGGCTCGGACGAGGGCGGCATCCCGGAGAACCCGCGCGACTATGCGCTGCCCGGCAACCAGGATCCGTCGATGCCGTGGCCCGACCCGTTCGTGGTGCTGGCCGCGGTGGCGGCGGCGACGACCCGGCTGCGGCTCGTCCTGTCGTCGGTGATCGCGCCCCTCCGCCACCCGCTGCTGCTCGCGAAGCAGGTCGCGACGCTCGACCTGCTGGCGGAGGGCCGCCTCGTCGTGCAGCCCACGGTGTCCTGGTTGCGTTCGGAGTACGAGGCGCTCGGCGTGCCGTTCGAGCACCGGGGGGCGCTCCTCGACGAGCACCTCGCGGCCTGGCGGCTCCTCTGGGGCGCGTCGCC
>DATFEU010000018.1:0-2327 GCA_035250725.1 Actinomycetota bacterium | reverse complement strand
GCCGCGGCCACGAGCAGCGCGATCGGCAGCCGGAGCCGGGATGGGCTCAGGCGCAGTCCCGGCAGAGCACCTTCGCCTTGTCCTTCAGCTGGCTCCGGTGCTTCACCAGGAAGCAGTTCGAGCATATGAACTCGGTCGGCTGTGGCGGCACGACCTTGGTCGCGAGGGGCTCCATGCGCTCCTCACGGGTGAGCGTGAGGACGGAGTCGTCCTCCTCCTCGGCCTCCTCGGACCGGGCCTCCTGCTTGACGAGGATGTCCTGGATCGACTCGACCTCCTCCTCGCCGCGCGCGGCGGCCCGCGGCGCGGGCGCGGAGGGCTCGGCCCCGTCGTCCTTCTCTTCCTCGGTCTCTTCCTCTTCCAGGGTGTCTTCCAGATCTTCCACCTAGGCTCCCCCTCCTCAGGCCGGGGGATTGTACTCCCGAGCATCCGGTGGGCAAGCGTTCCGGCCCAACAACGTCCACAGAAGGAGATTCATTCCCGATCGGGCGGATCGCACGCCCGCCAAGGAAAGGGCGAAGAAGGACGAGGACCCAAGAGACCTTTGGGGCCGCGGCGCCGGGGCGCCGCGTTCTCTACTCAGCCTCTTGGGTCCTCCGTGCGCCGACCGCCGAGGCGATCGCCGCAGCGCGCAAGGTAGCCGCGCGGCTCCGGCGTGTCAAACGCCCTGCTCTCAGGCCCGCCCTGCCCTCAGGCCGCGAACACGTCCCGGCCGAGGCTCACGGTCACGACCGGCGCGAGGCCGTCCAGCGTCTCCGCCTCGAGCGGGTCGACGTCGTAGACCGCGAAATCGGCATGCTTGCCGGGCTCGAGGCTCCCCTTCTTGTCCTCCTGGTGGGCGAGCCTCGCCCCCCCGAGCGTCGACACCCAGATCGCCTCGGCCCGCGTCAGTCGCTGCCCGGGGTCGTGGTGCGAGGTGAACGCTTCCACCCCCACGAGCGGGTCGAGGACCGTGATCGGCGAGTCCGAGCCGGCGCCGAGCTCGACCCCGCGCCGGCGCAGGTCGCCGAACGGGTTCATCGTCCAGGCGCGGTCGGGGCCGAGTCCCTGCTCGTACAGGCCGCCGGGGAAGCCCCAGAGTGCGTCGAACGTCGGCTGCACGCTGATCGCGAGCCCGAGCATCGCGGCCCGCTCCACCAGGTCGACGTCCACCATCTCGAAGTGCTCGATGCGGTGCCGCCGGGCGCGGAAGTGACGACGCTGTCGGGAGTCGAGCGACTGGTAGACGCGCTCCCAGGTCCGCACGACCTGCTCGATCCCGGCGTCGCCGATCGCATGCACGCCCACCTGGAGCCCGGCGAGGTGACCGTCGTGGAAGAACTGCGCGAGCTCGTCGTCCTCGTAGTAGCCGGTCGTGTCGGGCGCGCCGTCGGCATAGGGCTCGGACACCCACGCGGTCCGTGCGCCGATCGAGCCGTCGACCGGGAGATCCCCGCCCACGCGCGGGAGGCCGAGGTCGATCACCGCGGACAGGTCCGTGGTCGCGACGTACGCGGTGACGTCGACCGGCAGCTTGTCCGAGTGCGAGCGCAGGATGTCGAGGTCGCGCATGCCGCGCTCCGCCGGCATCGACATCTCGTGGATCGTCGTGACCCCGTGGGCGGCCGCGCGCCCGGCCGCCTCCAGCTGGAGCTCCTCGATGTCGTGCTCGGGCAGGTCGGTGGCGAACCATCGCTTGAGGGCCTGCGCGGCGAGGCCGGTCACCCGGCCGTCGGGCTCGCCGTCCTCGCCCCTGCCGACGCCGGAGGCGTCGAGGGCGCCGGTCGCCTCGAGGGCGGCGCGGTTCGCGAGGACGAGGTGGCCATCGACCCGAGCGAGGCCGAGCGGCCGCTCACACGCGCCGTCGAGCTCGGCGAGCGTGGGGAGGCGGCGATCGGACCACGTCGACTCGTCCCACCCGTGCAGGTACACGGCCCCCTGACGGCGCTCGGCGACCGCGCGGGCGATCTCGAGGATCCGCGCGGACGAGGTCGCCTCGCCGAGCTCGGGGGCCTGATGATGCACGCCGGTCCCGGTGAGGTGCACGTGGGTGTCGACGAACCCCGGAAGGATCGTCGTCCCGGGGAGGTCGACGACGCGGTCGGCCCCCGGCGGCTCGCCGGTCCCCACCCGTTCGACGTGGCGCCCGTCGACGAGCACCCACTCCCCCACCGGGGGGTACGACAAGGTGTGCACGCGCGAAGCGCGGTAGAGCGTCCGCATCGCGACGGAGCTTAGTCCTCAGCTCCGTGGGGCGCGCTCCGAGCCGACGAGGTCCACCGCTCGCTTCGCCGCGACGATCCGCGTCTTCGCCTCGTTCAGTCGCAGGCCGAGCCCCGCGAGGGCGT
>DATFEU010000003.1:0-3039 GCA_035250725.1 Actinomycetota bacterium | reverse complement strand
GCCGACGACGAACGGCGCGAGCCCGAGCTCGAGCGCCTCGCCGAGCGGCACGTCGAGCGCCCGCATGAGCCACGGGATCGCGACCGCGTACAGGACCACCTCGCCGAGGAACATCGCCCCGATCGACGTCCGGATCGACCGATCCCACCCGCGCTGCGCGAGGGCGCCCACGACCGCCGCCGAGAGGACGAACCCCCACAGGTATCCGCCGGTCGCCGCGGAGAGCCGGAGGAACTCCACACCCGAGTCGCCGCCCGAGTAGAACGGGAGACCGAGCGCGCCCTGCGCCAAGTACAGCACCATCGAGACGCCGCCGAGCCCCGCCCCGAGCGACGCGCCGACGAGCAGGACGCCGAGCGTCTGGCCGGTGATCGGGACCGGCGTGAACGGCAGCTTGATCTCGATCTGGGCGAGCGCCGCCACGAGCCAGCTCCCGGCGAACGCGAGCAGCACCCGCCAGGCGATCCTTGAGCGCACACCGGCCGGGGACGCGGCCAGCGCCAGCGTGGTGGAACTCATCCGTGCATCTTCCTCCTCAACGAGCCGCCAGTGCGTAGACGCCCGTGCTTTCCTTCACCAGCACGCCCGAGCGGACTCCGTGGGCGATCGCGGAGAGCAACGCCTTCCGCACATCGGCGAGCTCGAACGGGTCGAGGTACCCACGGCGGAGGGCAAGATCCTGGATCTTCGTCCAGTGCAAGGGCTTCCCCTCCTCCGTGAGCACCTCGACCGCGGCCTCGAGCGGCTCCATCACCACTGCCGGGTTGCCGGCAGCACCACCTCGGCGAACACGTCCAGCATCGAGGGATCCGGCAGGGCGAACCACACGGGCGCCAAGCAGACGATCAGCTCGCTCACGCCGAGCGACGCGAGGGCCCCGATGCGTTCGAGCACCTGCTCCGGTGTCCCCACGAGTCCGTCCAAGCGCAACTCGTCGAGCGGCGTCGAGTCCACCACTCGGTCGGGGAGCCGTTCCCCGATCAACTCGTATCGGCGCGCCACGTCGGCCTCGTCCTCGCCGACGACCGTGAACAGCCCGAGCGTGAGCCGGAAGCCCGCCGGATCCCGCCCCTCGCGTTCGCAGGCCTCGCGCGCCGCGGCCGCTCGCGCCGCGTAGTCCTCGGGTGTCCACCGCCACACCGTGTTCCAGCCGTCGGCGTGCCGAGCCGCGATCCGGAGCAGCCGCGGCCCGCCCTTGCCGCCGACGAGCAGTGGCGGCCGCGGCTCCTGCACCGGACGTGGGTGGTTGTAGGCCTCCCGGAGCTCGAACCGGCGACCCTCGAACGACGCGGGCTCGGGCCCGAACAGCCCGCCGAGGTACGCGAGCGTCTCCTCGAGCAACTCGAACCGCTCCCCCACCGTCCCGAATTCGTATCCGAACGCCTCGTACTCCTGCTCGAACCAGCCGGCGCCCATCCCGAGTTCGAGCCGACCACCCGAGAGGCGGTCGATCGCCGTCGCGGACTTCGCGAGCACCGCCGGGTGACGGAAGCCGGCCGACAGCACCAGTGTCCCGAGGCGCACGCGCTCGGTGAGCGGGGCGAGCGAGGCCAGCGTCGCCAGCGGTTCGAGCGACCCGTACCGCTCGGGCCCGCCGCCGTAGCGCTCGAGCGTCGTGAAGAAGTGATCGGACACCCACACGCTGTCGAACCCGAGCCGCTCGGCCCGGACGGCGACCTCGGCCACGGCCTCGAACCGGATCGGGCTCACGCCCGGGAGCGAGAAGTCGTAGTGCGGGAGCGCGAGCCCGATCCGCACGTCTATAGGAAGCGCAGGACGTCGGCCGGCCCGGCCACCTCGGTTCCGGCGGGGAACCGGATGCCGGACGGGAGCTTCAGCCGCGGGTACACGGCCACCTCGTCGGCCAGGTGGACACCGGGGTACACGATGACCTCGTCGCCGAGGGCGACGAACCGCTCGATCGTCGTCTGGTTGAACGGCTCGGACCGGATCTCCGTCATCGACCCGATCACCGTGTCGGATAGGTGCGCCGACGGCCCCACGATCGCGCCGTCCCGGATCTGCGAGCGCTCGATCCACGCGTCGCGATGCACCTCGATGTCGTCGTCGAGGTTCGACCCGCTGATCCGGACGCCTGGGTGGATCTCGCAGAATCGGCCGATCCGAACGGCGGGCCCGATCTCCACGGTGCCCTCCGAGATCTTCTCGGCGAGCGTCGTGCCGCTCGTCGAGTCCCGCATCGCGAGCGACTCCGGCGCGATCCAGACGTTGCGTTCGGCGTCGAACGGAGGGCCGAGCAGCCGGTCCAGGGCCTCGAACGATCCGTCGAGCACCTGGACCATCGTCTGGAGGTAGTCCTCGACGTTGCCGAGGTCGCCGATCGCGCGGACCGGATGGACGTGGACCGGGTAGTCGTTGCCGACGAGCCACGGCAGGAGGTCCTTGCCGAAATCCAGGCGATCCGTCCGCAACCGGGCGATCTCGGGACGCGCCGCGATCTCGCGGAGCCCCGCCGTGTCGATGAGGTAGAAGCCCGCGTTCGTCATCAGCGGCAGCCGGCGGAACTCCTCCTCGGTCTCGGCCTGGAAGTACTCGCGCAGCTCGACGAGAGTCGGCTTCTCGACGAAGACCTGGATCCGGTCCTCGTCGTTCGCGACCAGGACGCCGTACTTCTCAGCAACCTCGTCCGGCTCGCGGACCATCGCCGCCACGGTCGCGACGGCGCCGGTCCGCTGGTGCGCCTCGAGCATCGGCGCGAGATCGAAGTCGATCACGGAGTCGGTCGGGAAGACGAGCGCCGTCTGCGAGATGTCCCAGTGCTCGATCATCCGGAGCGCCGAGTCGGCGCTCCCCCTCGACAGCGTGTCGTACTTGACGGGCGAGTACTTCACGTCGACGCCGAAGCCCTCGCCGTACCCGATCATCACCTTGATCTGATAGCGGTTCTCTTTCCCGTGGGCGATCACGTAGTAGTCCTTGATCCCCTCGCTCGACAGGATCTCGATCACCCAGCGGATCAGGCGGCGGCCGAGGAACGACATCGCGGCCTTCGAACGCAGGTACCCGGGCGCCTTGAGC
>DATFEU010000002.1:0-6728 GCA_035250725.1 Actinomycetota bacterium | reverse complement strand
CATCCCGAACTCGGCCGCATGCGCCGCGTAGTTCTTGCCGATGCACACGACCTTGGAGGGAAGCACCGGCGAGAGCAGCCGGACGTCGTCGAACGCCACCTCTTCGCCGGTCGGGACCGGGTCCTCGAAGAAGGTGCCCTGGAGGACCCGGATCGTGTCCGCGTCGAATTCGGCGACGCCGGTCGCGATCCGTTCGCCGAACCGGAAGCGGACGAGCCTCACGCGCCGCAGGCTACCAACGTCGCCACGGCGCCGGGATCGCACCATCGGTGTCGATCCGTTCGACGCCGAGCCACGTCGCCAGCTCCTCGACCGCTTGGCGGACGGGCTCCGCGTTCGCGGCCGCCGCGCGGACCCCGTTCTCGGGGTGCGCGGCATGAACGAGCAGTCTGCCTTCGGTCCGGTCGTGCGCCGCGTCGACGCGAGCGACGAACCGGTCGCCGTCGAGCAGCGGCATCGCGTAGTACCCGTAGCGGCGCTTGGGCCGCGGGACGTAGATCTCCATCCGGTAGTCGATCCCGAACAACACCTGGGCGCGCTTGCGGTCGTAGATCAGGTTGTCGAACGGCGACAGCAGCGTGGTGCGAGGGGTCCACCGCCCGCGCTCGATCCGCTCGAGGGCGGCGAGGTCCTCCCGATGGACATACCAGACACCCTTGAGGCTCGCGCCGTCGTCGCGGACGTCGACCCGCTCGACCACGCCCTGTCGCTCGAACCCGTCCAAGACCTTCGGGAGCTCGGGATAACGGCCGGTGGTGAAGTGCCCTCGGATGTGTGCAGGCGTCGCGACACCGAGGCCCCGTAGTGAACGTTCGGCAGCTCGGCGCGTGACCTCGAGGTCCGACAGCCGCTCGCGCGGCACGTCGTCGGGAAGCACGCGCTCCGCCAGGTCCCAGAGCTTTCCCTGCCCCCCGCGACCTGCGACCATGATGCGACCGGAGCGCCAGAGCTGCGCGAGCATCCGGTCCACGTTCCGCTCGTTGGTCCAGCCGGTGGAGCGCCAGGGCTTGCTCGCGACGTCGGCGATCGCGCGCGAGGGCAAGGGTCCCTCCCGGCGGAGCTGCCGGAGGATCGAGCGCCGGAGCCCGTCGTTGGCCTTGATCCACTCGACGACCTGTTCGGTCGTGGTCGTCCCATCCGGCCGGAAGTACGTCCGCATCCACCACGCGTGGATCGGGTAGTCCTCGGTGAGCACGATCGAGGCCGCGTGGGCCCAGTACTCGAAGAGCCTGCGGTCGCGCCAGAGCAGCTTGTCCAGGTGCGCGGGCCGGAAGGTCGGGATGCGACTGCGGAGCACCAGCAAGGGGCTCCGCGCCACGACAGCGATCGGATCGATCTGCACGCATCGGGTCGAACGGATCACGTCGAGAACGCTCGCCGGGGAGGAGCGGGGCGCGCGCCCGGCCAGGCGCTGGGCGGAAACGGCGAGGCGGCGCGCGTCGGCGAGCTCGACCGTCCGGAGCACCGTCACCGTTCGGTCAGGAGAGGCGCGTCCCGATGCCCCACGTCACACCGACGCTGCGCCAGTAACCGGCGATCGTCTCGACGGGCGCGAGGCTCTCGAGCTCTTCGACCGGCGAGGAACCGAACACGATCTCGGCGTCCCCGGACCAGGTCTCCGAGCCCTCCCAGTCGTAGCTCTTCATCGTGACGAGCTCGTCCATCGCGGGCGGGCTCCCCTCCTCGATCGACGGGAAGTACCGGCTGTGGAGCATCGGCAGCGCGTTCACGAACCCGTTCGTATCCGAACGACCCGTGATCGTGAAGCTCGCATCGACGATCCGGCGGTCGTGCACGGCAACGCTCGCCCCGAACCGCGCTCCCGGCTCGAGCCTGGGGCCGGCCTTGCCGAACGCCACCGGTCGCGTGATCCAGATCGACCCGAGCTTCTTCGGGTAGCCCTGGTGCCAACCCCGGACCATCGCGAAGTCCTTGTCCACCCAGATCAGCAGGCACCGCGAGTAGAGCTCGCCCTGGTGGCGGCACCGAACGACCACGAACGCCTCCTTGTACTGGGAGCGCACGGGGTCGGCGAGCTCCTCGAACGAGTCCGAGCACGACTGCCAGTCCGCGAAGATCACCGCCACGGCGTCGGGATCCTCGTCCGCCGGCTCGAGCGGATCCGGGAGCCAGCGGGCAACGGAGCCGGGCGCGGCTCGGTACTCGATCGTCAGGAGGTCGCCCGAGTAGTGCCACGGCGGGCCGGGAACGACGGAGGACCTTCCCTCGGGCGTGAGGGGCGGCATGAACCCCTTCAGTTCGGCCACGGCGAGATACTACCGTTCGACCACGAGGGGACCGGAGGGCACGTGGAGACGCGCAGGATCCTGATGGACGGTGCACCGACGGACGTCACGCGTGAGGGCGATGAGCTCGTCACCGCCGACGGCCGGCGCGTCGCCGCGGACACCGCCGAGCACCTCTCTCCGTGCGAGCCCACGAAGATCGTCTGCGTGCACCTGAACTACGAGAGCCGGGTCAGGGAGTTCCTCGCGACGCTCCCGCCGGCGCCCACGTACTTCCACAAGCCGGTCAGCGCGTTGAACGTTCACGGAGGCGACGTCGTGCGGCCGCCGCGCTGCCGGTACCTCAACTACGAGGGCGAGATCGCGATCGTGATCGGCCGCACGTGCCGGAACGTCGCGCCGGCCGAGGCCGCCGGGTTCATCGCCGGCTACACGGTCGCGAACGACTACGGCCTCCACGACTTCCGCGACACCGACGCGGGCTCGATGCTCCGCGTGAAGGGATCCGACACGCTGTGCCCGCTCGGGCCCGGCCTCGTCGACGACTGGGACTTCCGGGGCAAGCGGATCCGGACGCTCGTGAACGGGGAGGTCGCCCAGGACGGCTCGACCGACGAGATGGAGTGGAACATGCACTACCTCGTCGCCGATATCGCCCGCACGATCACGCTCGAGCCCGGCGACGTGATCCTGTCGGGGACGCCCGCCAACTCCCGTCCGGTGGAACCCGGGGACGTGGTCGAGGTCGAGGTCGAGGGCCTCGGGACGCTCCGCAACACGATCGTCGATGGCGACGTTCCCGTCCGTGACGACGTGGGCGCGCAGCCGAGCGGGTCCGAAGAGGTGATCTCGACCGCTTTCGGCGGCGACTGGGAGTTCCGCGGGGTCCGCTCGCCGAAGAAGGGCTAGTGGAGCTCGAGGCGCTCCTGCGTGCCCACGGGTTCATGCGGATCGAGTCCCCTCCGGAACCATGGGAGGCCGACACGCAGGACGAAGCGTTCCTGAAGATGCTGGGCGAGATGATCGTCATCGGGCTCGGCTGAGGGAACGGCCTCGCCGAGCTCGTCCTCAACGTCGTGATGGGCATCCTCGCCCTTAGGACCTCGATGAGCCGGTCGGGCCTGCCCCATTCAGGGGGCCAGAACGGCCCGCACCGCGCGTATCGCCCTTCGTACGATCAGCCGCAGTCGGCTCGGTGACCGGAGTGGAGGCTGGGGTCGTGCCGTGCGACGGGCGCTGGCAGCAGATCAACGGTCACTGTTGCGGCAGAGCTAGGCGGGACGTCGTTCGCGGCGGGGATGGCGACGGTCGGGGTGTTGCGAGGTGCGTTCGATGGCCAGAGCGATGTTGAAGCGACCGACTTGGCGACCGTCACCCTTGTAGACCGGTGATCCATTCCGAGTGCGTCGGCTACGCCTGCCGGACGGTAACCCGGCACGATCGAGGTAGGTAGGAGTCGCGTCCGTCTCCATCCGTCCCGAGCGTAGGATCCTTCGTCCCGGGCTCGGGCCAGGCCGATGCGTTCTTCACGGTGCTCGATCCGGCCTCGCTCGATCCCCGTACATCAGGCTCAGGACTCCGAGACGATCTCGTTGCGATAGGTCCACTCATCAGGTCCGATCGCCCGGACGGGTGCTCCTCCCTCCTAGCTTGCGAAACGCGCGTGCGGAGTGGTTCGATCGGGGGCCGACGTAGAAAGGACGCCGATGCCGCGCCGCCGCGAGACGTTCCTGCCCGCGATGCTCGCTCTCCTCCTCGCCACGATCGCCCTGCCAGGCGCGACCCCGGCGTCGAACGCGCAGGTGACTCCGAAGCCGAACATCTTCTTCTACAACTTCGACGACCTCCGCGATGCCTTCCCGGGAGGAATCGACCCGCTGCAGTTCATGCCGAAGACGCGCGCGTGGATGGCCGCCGGAACGCGGTACACGAACCACTTCGTCGTCGAGCCTTCGTGCTGCCCGTCCCGGGCATCCCTGATGACCGGTCGTTTCCCCCACAACAACGGGGTGCGGCTGCAGGGCCAAGGGCCCAGCTTCGATTCGTCGCATTCGATGGCCTGCTACCTGCGCTCGGCCGGCTATGCCACGTACGTGGCAGGGAAGTTCCTCACGACGTGGCCGCGGACGCAGACCCCGCCGTGTTTCGATCACTCGACGGTGATGTGGGGGGGCTACAACAACGTCGGGATGCGGACCGACGGGGTGTGGCGCACGATGCCGGGATACACGACCACCGTGCTCGGCATGCGCGGCCGCGAGTACATCACGAGCGCGCTCTCCCTCGGCAAACCGTTCCTCCTGTACGAGGCGCCCCAAGCGCCGCACTGGGCGGAGATCCAGAACCCCGACGGCACGACGTCGAGGCTCGCCGTCCCGGAGCCGAAGTACGCCAGCGCTGCGGTGGGGACCTGTTCCGGCGTCCGCGAGACGGATCGCAGCGACAAGCCCGCCTATGTCCGGTCGTCGAACTTCAGCCAGTCGAGCGCCCAGCTGATGTGCCAGAGCCAGCTTCGCGCGATCATGAGCGCGGACGACCAATTCGATGCGACGATGCAACTGCTCTCGGACCGCGGGGTGCTCGCGAACACGCTCGTGATCCTGTCCTCCGACAACGGCTACATGTGGGGGGAGCACGGCCGCACCGAGAAGTTCGTCCCGTACGAGCCCTCGATCCGCGTGCCGCTCTGGGTGCGGTGGCCCGGCCGCTTCGCCTCCGGCGTAAACTCGTCGCGCACCGTGTCCTACCTCGACATCCTTCCCACGCTCCTGCAGGCCGCCGGTTTCACGCTTCCGGCCAGCGCGCCTCGTCTCGACGGCGAGTCGCTCCTCGGCCCGTCCTCACGGACGTCTGCATTCGCCGAGTACTACCGGGACTCCGCCAACGGGAACATCCCCACCTGGAAGATGGTGCGGACCGCGACGACCAAGTACATCCAAACCTACGACGCGAACGGCGCCGTGATCTTCCGGGAGTTCTACAACCTCGCCAACGACCCGGCGGAGAACACGAACCTGCTCGGCGACGGGAACCCGGGGAACGATCCCTCGCCCGCCCAGATCACTGCCTTGACGAACCTGCTCAACGCATATGCGACTTGCGCCGGAAGCGGGTGCGTCCGGTGACCGTAACACCGCAGTGATGCTTTCGCGGCACCGCGCGTCGGTCCTGTGGGTAGCCGACGCGATCGAACGGTGGCGCGTAAACTCATCGATCGAGGCATGAACGCGCACGAGGTCGCCACATCCGCAATGGGCCGCGCGGGAGCCCATGCGCGCACGTACGAGGGCGTCGGGTTGTTCCTGGCGGTCGCTGTGATCACGACCGCGCTGTGGGCCGTACCGGAGGCCAGCGCCGGTGCATGTCCGACCTACACGGAACCTATCGAGTCGGGACACATCACAGAAGGGCAGATCGGGGAAGTCTCTGGGCTCTCCCGATCTCGGTTCCGGGGCGTGCTGTGGTTCCAGGAGGACTCAGGCAACGGACCCTGGCTGTACGCGACGACCCCACGAGGCGATCTTCGGGCCACGATCGAGGTCGGCGACGCCTTCAACCGTGACTGGGAGGCGATCGCGCGAGCGTCAGGCCGCCTGTGGATCGGCGACATCGGAGACAACGCCCGCGTTCGAGCGGACATCCAGATCTACTGGTTCCCGGAGCCGTCGAAGCTCGGGAATAGAACCGTGAACGCTCGCATCCTGACCCTTCGGTACCCGGACATGTCCCACAACGCTGAGGGCATGGTCGTCGACGGGCACCGTGACCGGCTCTTCGTCTTCGAGAAGCAGCGTGGCGAGTCGACCAGCCGCGTGTATGCCGTCGACACCGACGGCATCCACAACGGCGACGAGCGCGAGCTCCAGCTCGTGACCCGCGTCCCAATCGAGAACATCACCGCTGCCGACGCGGGTCGTGACGGTGTCGTCCTCAAGAACAACTCCGGCGGCTTGCTCTTCCCGTGGGCGAGCAGGAGCGTGGTCCAGACCCTCCGCGATTCCGACCCGTGTCCGGTGGCGTTGCCGGCGGGCGAGTCCGTTGCGTTCTCGAGGGGACGGCGCATCTATACGGTTCCTGAGGGCTCGGACCCGGAGATCGAGTACGTGCAACGGCTTCCCTAAGCACTCAGACCGACGCATGGTGACGCGACGTGGCGGCCGCCCACACCTCAGCTTGTTCGGCCGCTCCAGCTCCCCGCGATCGACCCTGCAGAAGTGCGCCGGGGAGGACTCCAACCTCCGACCCGCTGCTTAGAACTCAGCCGCTCTATCCGGACTGAGCTACCGGCCCTCTTCCCGCGAAGATGCTCCTCCCGGCCGTTGTACCCCACTCGGACAGCTCCCAACTGCACACCCGTCATGGCCACGTCGAACCCGCAAGTCGCTGGTTGGTGTAGGCGACCTCGAGGCATTCTCGGCGTCGTTCCGCCGTCATCTTCGCGCCGCGAACCTCGCACCGAAGGTGATCAAGACGTACATGGGG
>DATFEU010000316.1:0-2397 GCA_035250725.1 Actinomycetota bacterium | reverse complement strand
CCACCGGTTCACCCTCGTGCGCATGGTCGCGGACGAGCGTGATCCGCACGTGGGGGTTCGGCGCCAGCAGGCGGGTGAGCCGCGCGCCGGTTCGGCCTCGGCGGAGCCGCTCGAGCCGTCCCATCCGTGCCGGACCGGGGACGAGGAGCGCGACGTCGGCGCCCTCGGCCAACGCCGCCGCGTGTCGGGCGACCGCGGCCAGCGGGTCGCCGTTGCCCGCGATCACCTCGAGCGGCACGTCGCCCACGAGCTCGGCCCATCGCCGTCGAAGCTCCTCGGCCTCGTGCGGGTCCCGCTCGACGTGGACGGCGCTCGTGGAACCGCGGATCGTCCTCGCGTACTGGAGCGCATGGATCGTCTTGCGGTCGAGGTCCTCGACGAGGATCAGCGTGATCGGGCGCGTGAAGGCTGCGCGCCCGAACGCCGGCACGCCGGCGTCGAGCTCGGCACGCTCCTTCGCGTACTGGTGGTTCATCCGCACGAGGATCCACACCATCACGGGGACGAACACCATCACCGCCCAGGCGCCGTCGGCGAACTTCGTGATCGCGATCACGATCGTGACGACGGCGGTCGTGATCGCTCCCAGCCCGTTGATGAGAAGCCCGTGCCGCCATCCGGGCTCGCGCAGGCGGAGGTGCCGCTTCGCCATGCCGGACTGCGACAACGTGAACGACGTGAACACCCCGATCGCGTAGAGCGGGATCAACCGGTGGACGTCGGCCTTGAACAGCACCACGAGGACGGTCGAGGCGATCGCCAGCCCGATGATGCCGTTCGAGAAGACCAGGCGGTGCCCCCGCTTGGTCAGCGGGCGCGGCATGAAGTCGTCCTTCGCATGGAAGTTCGCGAGGCGCGGGAAGTCCGCGAACGACGTATTCGCGGCGAGGATCAGGATCATCATGGTCCCGAGCTGGACGAAGAAGTAGAGCGCGGTGCCGATCTCTCCCGAGCCGAAGACCGCGCGCGCGATCTGCGAATTGAGCGTCTCGGTCTCGGTGGGGAGGGCGTGGAGCCTCACGGCGAGGAACGACAGCCCGAGGAACATCGCGCCGAGGAGCGACCCCATCCACATCAGCGTCGTTCGGGCGTTCCGCCATTCCGGCGGCTTGAAGGCGGGGACGCCGTTGGAGATCGCCTCCACCCCCGTCACCGCGGCGCCCCCGGACGCGAACGCGTGCAGCACGAGGAAGATGCCGACCGCGCCCGTCGTGGAGGCGACGTCCCCGGACAGCGGCAGCGGGTGGAGGTCGCCGAGAGCCGCGCGGACGAGGCCCGCCCCGATCAGGACGAACATCATCACGACGAAGAAGTACGTGGGAACGACGAACATCCGGCCGGACTCGCGGACCCCGCGGAGGTTGGCCCAGGCGATGAACCAGATGAACAGGACGGACAGCTCCACCCGGTAGGGGAACAGCGCAGGGAACGCCGACGTCATCGCCGCCACGCCCGCCGCGATCGACACGGCGACCGTCAGGATGTAGTCGACGAGCAACGCCACCCCGGCGAGCTGCGCGGCGAGCAGGCCGAAGTTGTCCTTCGTCACGATGTAGGCGCCGCCGGCGCTCGGGTAGGCCTTGATCGTCTGGCGGTACGAGAACAGCAGGATCGCCAGCACCGCCAGGATCCCGAACGTGACCGGCAGGACGAGCGAGAAGGCGATCGCCCCGACGACGGGCACGGCGACCTTCAGGATCTCCTCGGTCGCGTACGCGGACGACGAGAGGTTGTCCGAGGCGAACACCGCGAGTCCGGTGGGCTTGCCGAGCCGCTCGTGCTTCAGCCTCGCCGTCGGGAGGGCGGGCCCGAGGACCGAACGCTTCCAGAGGTGCCCGGCGCCGCGGCGTTCGGGGGCTCGCTTGGCCGGGCCGCCCCGACGAGCAGGTGTCTCGGTCGGTTCGGGTCGGGTGGTCCGAACGTCGGTGGTCGCCATCTGCCTTGCCTCCTCGCTCGCAAGCGTGCCCCGAGCGGCGTAAACGGCCCGTCAAAGGAGCGCCTCGTGGCGTGAAGAAGCCGTAGCGACGCCGTAGCGTTGCGTCGTGAGCGAGCGCTGGTTCCTCGCACCCGCCGGGGGTTCGCGGCTCCGGACGGTGGCCGTCTCCGTCCTCGCACCCGCTGCGGCGCTCGCCGTGGGCCTGATCGTGCAGCCGGAGCGCGAGCTCGGAGCCGTCTCGTTGTTCCTGCTCGCGGTCGTCGCCGCCGCCGTGGTCGGCGGGATCTGGGCCGGGGTCGGAAGCTCGGTGCTCGGGTTCCTCGCGCTCAACTGGTTCTTCACCGAGCCCCTCCACACGCTCCGCGTTGACGACCGCGACGACGTCGTGGCGATCGCAACCTTCCTCGTGGTGGCGCTCGTCGTCGGCTCGGTGGTCGCGCACGCCGTGGACGAACGCGCGA
>DATFEU010000186.1:0-2481 GCA_035250725.1 Actinomycetota bacterium | reverse complement strand
GAGGGCACGTTCCCGTAGACCTCGACGCGGTTGCAGGTCGACAGGATCACGGCCTCCTCGATCGCGGCGTCGTCCGACGCTCGCCGATAGGCCTTCGCGAGGTCGTCGTCGGAGAACGCGAGCCGTTCGAGCAACTCGACGTCGGCGTGGCGATGGGAGATGCCGAGGGCGAGGAAGGCCATGTCCGCCTATCCTACGCGGCTCGCCGGGGACGCCGTTCCGAGCGTGGGAGCCCTGTGCGAACCTGCTCGCGGCGCCAGCGCGTCGTCCGCGAAGCAGGCGAGCGCCCGCGCGGTGTCGCCGGCGTTCCACGCATCGGCGATCGTCTGCATCAATCGGACGAACGCGTCGTGCGTCATGCCTCCTCCTGCTCGAAGCGCATCGGGTCGAACGGCGCCGGGTCGAACGCCGGCTTGCCGTCCACGACGAGCGCAGCCACGAGCTCCGCGCTGCCCGCGCCGAGGATCACGCCCTCCGAGCCGTGACCGGTGGCCACGAACAGTCCGTCTCGCGCCCAGCCGAGCATCGGGCGCTCGTCCGGGGACACCGGCCGGACCCCCGACCACGTCGAGAGCACGGGCGCGTCCGCGAGTGCAGGGACGAGCCGGGCCGCCTGCGCGGCGACGATCCGCGGGACCTCGAGGTCGTAGGCATCGGCCGCGAAGCTCGGCTCGCGCGAGGTCCCGGTGAGGATCGAGCCGTCGGGAGCCGGCTGGATCATCGGCGCGATGTCGCGCGTCGCGAGCCCCTCGCCGAACTCGCGCATCGAGACGAGCAGCGGTCCGGGCTCGGTGGCCACGACGGCTTCGCCGCGCAGCAGCCGCCGGGCGCCGCTCTGGACCCAGTGCCGGAACAGCGGTCGCTCCGGAGCCGCGTGGACGAGCCAGCCGCGAGCGGAGGCGACCGGGAGCCGGATCCCGAGCGGGCGGGCGAGCGCCGAGGACCACGGCCCGGCGGCGAGCACCACGACGTCGGCTTCGAGCACGCCGTCGTCGGTGGTCACCCCCACGACGCGGTCGCCGCGTTCGACCAAGCGTCGAGCCGGCGCGTGGTGCCGGATCGTCGCGCCCTCGCTCCTCGCGAGCGCGCCATAGGAGACGGTGAGGGCCAGCGGGTCGACGCGGTGCCCCTCGTGGAGCAGGTACGCGTCGACGACGTCCGGCGAGAGCTCGGGCTCGAGCTCGCGGACCGACGCGCCCACGCGCTCGACCGGAACGCCGACGGCCGCGGCCGCGGCCGCCCACGCCTCGAGCTCCTCGACCTCGTCCTCGTCGATCGTGATCGCCAGCGTCCCGATCGGCGCCCGGTCCAGGAAGAACGGGGAGGGCGGGTCCGTCCCGAGCTCGAGGTAGCGGTCCAGGCTGGCCCGGGCGAGCGGGGCCAGCACGGGGTCCTTCGACGTGTCGAGATAGCCGAGGTTCCTTCCCGACGCCCCCGCCGCGAGCTCGTCCTTCTCGAGGAGCGTCACGCTCGCGCCCGCGCGCGCGAGCTCGAACGCGCACGCCGTACCGATGATCCCGCCGCCGACCACCACCACGTCCGGCACGTTCGGCAGCCTACCCGGGCCGCTTCCGTAGAATCGGTGGCGGAGACGTGGCTGAGTGGCCGAAAGCAGCCGCCTGCTAAGCGGTTAGGGGGTTGATAGCTCCCTCACAGGTTCGAATCCTGTCGTCTCCGCAGGAGAGGACGATCGTGGGACTGACGGGATCGGCCGTTCTCGTCACGCTCGACCCAGAGGGCTGCCTCGAGGCAGTACGCGGGCGCCCATCCGAGGAGTACAGGTTCAGGCGCCCGCGATCCACCCGTAGAGAACGTCGCCGACAGGCCAGGGTGACGCCAAGCCCGGATCCAAGCACTCCGCGTCCCGACGCCTGCGGAGGTCAAGGAGAGACCTGGAGGGTCGTGCGATCAACGAGCCTTGGGCTCCAGGTTCTCCTCGTCCTCAGCGGACTCTACGGACTCGAGGACTACGTCCGCGGCCTTCAGCGCCGTCAGGGCCACGAGCCGCGCGATCCCTCCCACCATCTGCACCAGCCCGCCGAGGATGTGAAGACCCCCGCGCAGAGCGTCGAGGGCGGCATCACCGAGTGGGAACTCCCGAGACTCAGCCTCGCCCTCCGCCATGGTCCCTTCCATGGACTGATCTTGGCACGATCAGGGGACAGGCGGCGAGGCGGGACGGGCAGTAGCGGGTCCGGTGGGTTCGCGCATCACCGGGTGGAGTGGAAGCGCCGGGCGATGCGAAGGGTTGGGGTCCGTGGCGGTGGATCCCAGCGAGCCCCCGAAGAGTCACCCGGTCGCGTTGCCCGGGGACGGCTTCCACCGTCGATACACGGGCATCTCGTCGTCCGTGTACTCCGTCGCCACCGCCTCCTCGATCGAGCATGCGTAGTGAACGAGCCCGTAGGGGGGCTTGCCGGGGCGCGCCGTCACCGCCGGGTGCGACGCGGAGATCTGTTCGAGCCATCCGCGCGCCATGAA
>DATFEU010000184.1:0-2827 GCA_035250725.1 Actinomycetota bacterium | reverse complement strand
ACCTTCGTGGTCATGCTCGGCTTCGGCATCCTGGCCCCGGTCCTGCCGAACTACGCACGGAGCTTCGGCGTCGGCTACGACGCCGTCGGTCTGCTGATCTCCGCGTTCTCGTTCGCCCGGCTCGTCGCAGACCCGTTCGTCGGCCGGTACATCGACCGGTACGGCGAGCGCGCGATGACGATGCTCGGCTCGGTGTGGGTCGGGGTCTCGTCGGTGGCAGCGGCCCTCGCCCCGACGTTCCCCTTGCTGGTGCTGTTCCGGGCGCTGGGTGGGATCGGGTCGGCGCTCTTCTTCGCCGCCCTGCTGTCGTTCCTGCTCCGCACGCTTCCACCCGAGAGCTCGGGCCGCGGGATGAGCGTGTTCTACGCCTCCTTCAACCTCGGGTTCATCGCGGGCGGACCGCTCGGCGGGTTCTTCGCGACGACGTTCGGACTGGAGAGCCCGCTCTACATCTACGCCGGCGCATGCTTCCTCGCCGCGTTCCTGTTCTGGCGGACGATCCACAACCCCGAGCGCCACCAGGACGAGACCCGCCGCGGCGGCCTTCGTCGCCTGCCGTGGAACCGAACGTTCGTCACGGTCCTCGTGACGAACCTCGTGTACCTCTGGATGATCGGCGCACTCTTCCAGACGCTGATCCCGTTGTTCGGGACCGAGGACCCGGACCTCAACCTGACCCTCGGCGGCGTCGGCCTCGGCCTCGCGGTCGCGACGCTGACCGAGCTCATCACCCTCTATCCTGCGGGCCACGCGACCGACCATCGCGGCCGGCGGGCGGTGCTGATCCCCGCGCTCGCCGGGCTCTCCTTGATCACCGCGGTGTTCGGGCTGGCGTCGACCCCCCTGATGTTCATGATCGCGATGGCGCTGCTCGGCGTCGCCAGCGGCTACGCGGGTGTCCCGCCGGCTCCGATGCTCTCGGATGTCACGCCCGAGGAGCTGAAGGGGACCGCGGTCGCCGTGTTCCGGTTCTCGGGCGATCTCGGGTTCGTGATCGGCCCGCTCGTCGCGGGGTGGGCCGCGAACGCGTTCGGGTTCGGCGGGGCGTTCCTGATCAACGCGATCCCCGCCCTGGTCGCGCTCGGCCTCGTGCTCTCGATCCGCGAGACGATGACCTCGCGGGCGCCCCGCGCCGAGGGCTCCGGCCTGTAGCCGTGCCGTCGGGGTCGTGATCGGTGTACGTCGAGGCGTCCGTCGTCCTGCCTGCTCCTCCAGACGGGGCCTGGGCGTTCGCGCTGCGGTGGGAGGAGCAGCCGCGGTGGATCCGCGACGCCGTCTGGGTCCGGGTCGTCTCGTCCGAGCGCGAGGGCGTGGGCGCCCGCATCGAGGTTCGGAACCGGGTGCTGCACGTCTCGATGTTCACCGAGCAGCTCGAGGTGACCGCGTGGGACCCGCCGCGCCGGCTCGAGATGACCCACCGGGGACTCGTCCACGGCGTCGGGACGTGGTGGTTCGAACCGGGGCCCGACGGCACGCGGTTCACGTGGTCCGAGGAGCTGAAGCTGCCGATCCCGATCCTCGGCGAGCTCGCGCTCTGGGTCTATCGGCCGTTCATGAAGCGGCTGATGCGGTCCGGGCTCGCGAACCTTCAGCGCCTGATCGAGTCGACGTAGGCGCGCAGGTCGGGAAGGTGCGCCGAGGCGTGGCGGAACCGGCCGTCGTCCGATCCGAGCAACCCGCCGACCCGGTCGCCGATCGTGGCGTCGTCCGGGTCGAACGGGTACGCGGCCGACCATCCGTCGTCGGACATCGACCCGATCTCCCCGACCACGCGGCGGTGCAGCTCCTCGAATCGGGCCATCACCGCGTCCGCGTCGCTGTCGAGGAAGCGCTGCTCCTCCCGAGCGTTCAGCCGGTCGGTCGCCCCGGGTTCCCGGAACTCGTCCTCGACCGCCGGACGCTCGCCGCGGCCGAACGCCTCGAGGACCTCGAGCGCGATCTCCTCCCACGAACCGAGGTGCGCCGCGAGGTCCTTCGCCGACCACTCGCCGCCGCCGATCGTGCCCCGCCGCGCGAACGCCGCGGGGTCGAGCTCGGCGAGCAGGCCGCCGACCTCCGCGTGTTGGTCCTCGAGGAGCCGGATCGCCTCGGCGCGCGTCGTCACACGCGCATCGTAGGGCGGTAGCATCGGGACCGCAGCAGGGCCGGGGAACCGGGCTGAGAGGCCGGCTGGGGCTCCTCGCGACGATCCGCCGCCGGCGACCCTTGGAACCTGAACCGGTTCAGACCGGCGGAGGGAGCACCCGTGGCGAGCGTCACGCAACGCATCGAACGGATCCTCGCGCGCGAGGAGGCCACGCCCGGCATCCGCCCGATCCCGATCCCCGAACGGCGGCTCGGCGGGCTCGACGCGGCGATCCTGTGGTTCGACCTGTCGATCGGCCTGCTCGTGATGGTGACGGGCGCGCTGCTCGTGCCGGCGCTCGGCCCGCCGCAGGCGCTGCTCGCGATCGCGGTCGGGACCCTGATCGGGTGCGTGCCGCTCGCGCTCGTCTCGCTCGCGGGGCAGCGCGAGGCCGTGCCGACGATGGTGCTGCTCCGGCCGGTGCTCGGGGAGCGGGGCTCGTTCGTCCCCTCGGTCATCAACGTCGTGCAGCTCGTCGGGTGGACGGCCGTGGAGTTCTGGGCGATGGGCGAGGTGGCGAGCGTCGCCTCGGAGCGGCTGTTCGGGTTCGGTTCCCGCGCGTTCTGGATCGTCGTCGTCGCGGTGGTGTGCACGGCGCTCGCGCTCGGCGGGCCGGTCTTCGTGGTGCGGCGCTGGCTCCAGCGCTTCGGGATCTACGTGCTCCTCGGTGCCGCGGTGTGGGTCACGGTCGAGGTCCTGCAG
>DATFEU010000239.1:0-5279 GCA_035250725.1 Actinomycetota bacterium | reverse complement strand
GCCGCCGCGGTCGCGATCCCCCACGAGTACGCGGACCTGCGCGCCGCCGACCCACCGCTCGCCTCTGCGTGGCGCGAGGCGTCCGCTGCGGCGATCGAGGCGTGCCTCGGCGCGGGCATGGTCGCGGCGGGCTTCGACGCGGCCGGTGCCCGGTACGCGTTCGTGGCACGAGAGGACCTGCCGGCGTGACGACGGTGCGCGCGATCGATCTGCGGCTCGTCGCGATGCCGCTCGTGCGCCCGTTCCGCACGAGCTTCGGGGTGTGCACCGAGAAGGTCTGCATCCTCGCGCGCGTCGAGACCGACGACGCGGCAGGCTGGGGTGAGTGCGTGGCCGACGTGCGGCCCGAGTACTCCGAGGAGTGGAACGACGGGGCGTGGATCGTGCTCCGGGACCTCCTCGGCCCCGCGCTCCTCGGCGCCGGCGAGACCGGCTCCGAGCTCGTCGAGCGCGCGTTCTCGTTCGTCCGCGGCCACCCGATGGCCAAGGCGACGCTCGTGAACGCCCTGATCGACGCCGAGCTGCGGGCGCAGGGTCGCTCGCTCGCCTCGATGCTCGGGGCGACCCGGGACCGTGTGGAGTGCGGGGTCTCCGTCGGCATCGCGGGGTCGACGGACGAGCTGTTGGAGCAGGTCGACGGCTACCTCGCCGAGGGGTACCGCAGGATCAAGCTGAAGATCGAACCCGGCACCGACGTCGAGCGCGTCCGTGCGGTCCGCGAGGCACATCCCGACATCGCGCTGTCGGTCGACGCGAACGCCGCGTACACGCTCGACGACCTCGAGGTGTTCCACGAGCTCGACGCCTTCGGGCTGCTGATGGTGGAGCAGCCCTTGCACCAGGAGGATCTGTGGGAGCACGCGGAGCTCCAGCGAGTGATCTCGACCGACGTGTGTCTCGACGAGTCGATCCGGTCCGTCGCCGACGCGCGCGCCGCGATCGAGCTCGGCTCGTGCCGCATCGTGAACGTGAAGCAGGGTCGGGTGGGCGGCCTGCTCGAGGCGCGCCGGGTGCACGACGCGGCGGCGGAGCGCTCGGTCCCGGTCTGGTGCGGCGGGATGCTCGAGACCGGGATCGGCAGGGCCACCAACCTCGCGCTGGCGGCGATGCCGAACTTCCGTCTCCCCGGCGACACGAGCGCGAGCCGCCGCTACTACCACGAGGACCTGACCGATCCCTTCGAGCTGGCTCCCGACGGGACGATGGCCGTGCCGACGGGGCCGGGGATCGGGGTCGACCCGATCCCCGGGATCCTCCACGCGGTGACGGTTCGATCCGAGCGGCTGGAGAAAGAGTGACAAGATCGCGGGCTCCCGCTTGACGCCCGACCGGGGGCTCTCCTACAGTGCGCGGTGAGAGACCGCTGTGACCTTCGGGTCGCGGCGGTTTCTCACGTTCCGGGTTCCGGATCGACCCTCGAACCGCACGGCGCGAGGGGCCCGGCCGCCCGCGATGTCCCCTCTCGATCATCTCGAGCCCGCCTTCCGCGCCGGAGGAGAGGTGCGTCCTACACTCAACGCTTCGAGTCGTCTTCCAGGGAGCGAGGTCGCCACATGAGGAAGCGCGTCATCAGGGCCGGGGAGATCGAGATCGAGGACTCGGAGGGACGGGTTCGCGCTCGGTTCGGCGTGACGAACGAGGACCTGCCCTTCATCTCCTTCTACGGCGCGGACGACAAGCTGCGTGCCCGGTTCGGCGTCCAGCCCGACGGCTCCGCCGGCCTCGCGATCGCCGACGACGATGGCAAGGTTCGCGCGACGTTCGGGCTCTTCTCGGATGGTTCGGCGAGCATGGCGATGGTCGACCGCAACGGGAAGGTCCGGGCCAAGTTCGGTCTCGGCACCGAAGGAGCCCCGACGCTCGCGCTCCGGAACAAGGACGGCGAGCTCGGGTTCGTCTACTCGCTCGCCCAGCAGGGCGCTCCGACGATCTCGCTGCAGGACGAGGACGGCAAGGTACGCGCCCGGCTGGGCCTCGCGGCCGAGGGGGCGCCGATCATCCGCCTGCTCAACAGCGACGGCGAGCTCCGCGCGATCCTCGGGCTCACCGGCGACGGGTCGCCCGTCCTCCAGTTCCTCGACAAGCAGGGAGAGCCCGCGTGGACCGCCGGGTCGGTCGAGGGGGCCGACGGATCGGTGTCGGCGTCCGCGGGGTCGGAGACGCCGGAGCGGGGCTGACGCGGCGTGTCGGGATGGTGGGCCGCCGCCTTCGTCGTCCAGTGGATCCTCCTCGCGGTCCTCGCGATCGCCGTGGTCGCCCTCGCGCGCCAGATCGGTGTGTTGCATCTCCGGCTCGCGCCGCTCGGCGCGCTGGAGGTCGATGACGAGGGGCCGCCGATCGGCGAGGCGCCCGAGGAGCGCGTCGCGCGGAGCCGCGAGGGCGCGAACGTGCTCGTCGGCGGCCGCGGCCCGCGCCGCCTGATCGCGTTCGTCTCGCCGACGTGCCCCATCTGCGAACAGGTCCTTCCATCCCTGCCGGCCTCGGCGAGCGCGAGCGGGCTCGCGCTGCAGATCGTGTCCGACCCCGAGCTCGAGTCGGCCTACCGTGTGCCGGGGGTGCCGTTCATCGTGGTGCTCGACGAGCTGGGCGTCGTCCGGTCGAAGGGGACCGTGAACTCGCTCGAGCAGGTGGAAGGACTGGTCGACTCGGCCCGGCGACGGATCGCCGAGGCCGAGACCCTCGGGTCGGGTCGATGAGCCGGATCGAACGCGCCGGGGTCGAGCTCGCACGGCGAACGAGCCGCCGGTCGTTCATCGGCAAGGTCGGCCGCGGCCTCGTCGCGCTCGCCGGAGGACAGATGGTCGCGGTGGCGCTTGCGCCCGAACGCGCCGAGGCCCACCACATCTGCGGGCACACCTTCACCACGGGGTCGTGCCCGCACCCGTACGCGCCACTGTCTCGCACGGACGCGCACGGCTACCCCGTCCACCCGACCTACGGCTACGCCGTGGACGACGACGGCCTGATCTACCTCTCGCGCGAGCAGACGCGGCGCAAGGTGTGCGAGACCGTGGTTCCCGAGGCGTACCCGTCCGTGCCGAACCCCCGGTACGGCGGCGGATGGAGCCGGTGCTGCAACGAGCGGATCCGGCACATCCAGGACTGCTGCTCCTCGTCGGGGACCCGGATCAACGGCGACGGGTCGGTCCGCGGCTACTGCCCTCGGGGCCGCCGGGTGTTCTGCATCACGTACCGGGAGCTGAACGTCCGGTGCTGACGAGCGAGCCGCTGGCGCTCGCGGTCGTCGCCGCGTCCATGGTGGCGGGGATCACCTCGCTGTTCGGTCCCTGAGGCTTCTCGATGGTGGAGACCATCACCCCCGTGGTCTACGGGGGCCGGGGGAGGCGCTGGATCCTCCTGCTCGGGCTGCACGCGACGGGGGCGACCGTCGCGGCCGCGGCGTTCGGCGCGGTGGTGGCGGGCCTGGGCGCGATGTTGCATACGCCGTGGGATGCGAGCGCTGCGCTCGTGGCCGCGCTCGCGGCGATCTACCTGGCGGAGGTCCTCGGCGCGCGCGTCCCCGTCCCCCAGCTCCGCCGCCAGGTCCCGAACTGGTGGCGGTCGTTCTTCCCGTTCGGGATCGCGTCGTTCCTGTACGGGATGGGGCTCGGCGTCGGGTTCTTCACGTACCTCACGCGCGGGACCCTCGTGGTCGTGTCGGCCGTGGCGTTCGTCTCGGGTGATCCGCTGATCGGCGCGCTCCTGCTCGCGCCCTTCGGCCTCGCGCGAGGGTCGACCGCCGCGGTGGCGTTCCGCTCGCGAACGCCGGAGGAAGGCTCGGCGCTCGTGGGTCGGCTGGCGAGGAGCGCGTCGTGGCCCGGGTGGCGGGTCGCGCACGGGGTCGTCCTGACGGCGGTGCTGACGACCGCGCTCGTCGCGTTCGGCGAGCGTGGCGTCTCGGCCGACGTCGGCGAGCTCGCGGCGGCGTCTCTGGCGATCGTGTTCGGCGTGGCGGCGATCGCGAAGCTCGCGCGAGGGCCGGCATGGCGTCGCTGGCTGGCCTCGTACGGACTGCCGCCGCGGATCGAACGCCCCGCTCGCCTCGGGGTCCTGGCGGTCGAGCTCGGGATCGCCGGGATGGTGGTGCTCGGGTACGCGTCGGCGGCGGGGCTCGCAGCGCTCGTGGCGCTGGTTGCGTTCTCGACCGCGATCGTCGCCGCACGGGTTCGCGTCGGTCCGAAGCTCGGATGCGGGTGCTTCGCGGGCGACCGGATCCGCGACTACCGGTACCTGCTCGGTCGCAACGCGGTCCTGATGGCGGTCGCGGCGGTCGCGTGGCTCGAAGGCGTCGACGCCCCGCCGTCCGTGTCGTTCGGGACGCCTGGGGCGAGCGACGTGCTCCCCGCGCTCCTCGTGGTGCTCGGACTCGTGCTTTCGCCGTTGGTCGCTATCGGGACGCTGCGCGCGATCCGACGGAGCGCGGTCAGGTGAGAGCCCGGACGGCGGCGCTGGGCCTCGCGGTGGTCACCGCGGCCCTCGTGCTGGCATTGCCGGCGCTCGGCGGAACGACCTCGCTCGAGGATCCGAACGACACGGATGGACGCCTCGACGTCCGAAGCGTCGGCCTGGACGACACCGGGGTTCCCGCACGGTGGTCCGTGTCGGCGTTCCGGCGTTGGACCATCCGCGAGATCTGGGATCGCGGGTACGTGATGGTGCAGCTCGACACGAAGGGCGACGCGCGGATCGATCACCTCGCCGTCGTGAGCTCGAACGGGCGCGACCTGATCGGGACCCTCGATCGCGTCCGTGCCGACGGGGGCCTGGTCGAGATCGGGCGCTTCCGCGTGGACAAGTCCGGCGGCCGTTCGGCCGCGCTCTCGATCGCGCTGCACCGCCTGTCGATCGGGCCGCATCGAACGTCGTACTACTGGAACGTCGTGACGAGCTACCTCGGCGATGCCTGCCCGCGGACGTGCTTCGACGTGGTCCCGGACGCGGGGATGGTCGAGCAACCGCTCCCGGAGCCGAGTCCCTCGCCGACCGGGCCAACCGGGCCGTCGGCCTAGTCGGCCGCAGCCCGTTTTCGCGCGCTGCCGCCGGTCGGGGTGGCAGCGCCGGTGGCTCGAGCCTTCCGCGAGGGCACCGGTCAGGCGCCGACGTAGGCCGCGAGGTGCTCGCCGGTGAGGGTGGAGCGGGCGGCCACGAGGTCGGCCGGTGTGCCCTCGAAGACGATCCGGCCGCCGTCGTGGCCCGCGCCGGGGCCGAGGTCGATGATCCAGTCGGCGTTCGCCATGACCGCCTGGTGGTGCGCGATGACGATGACCGACCTGCCGGAG
>DATFEU010000209.1:0-4114 GCA_035250725.1 Actinomycetota bacterium | reverse complement strand
GCGAGCGCCTGGAGGGCGGCCAGGTTGTCGTCGACGAACGACCGGCGGAGCACGAGGTCCTCGGGCGGGTAGCCGGTGATCGCGAGCTCCGGGAAGACGACCACGTCCGCGTTCGCCTCGGTCGCCCGCGCGGTCCACGCGCCGAGCAGCTCGACGTTGCCCTCGAGGTCGCCGACCGTCGTGTCCACCTGCGCGAGCGCGATCCGCACGGGCTCAGACTAGCGGCGGGTTCGCCCGGTTACTCGATGCCGCCGATGTCGAGGTTGTAGGCCTCCCACACGAGGTCCGAGCCGAGCTGGCGGTGCCGCACCAACCTGCCGAGGAGGCGTTGCAGGTCGTCCCGGGCGTCGTCGAGCGACCAGTCCCCGCCCGGCCCGGTCGTCCGCAGCCTCTCGACGAGCTCCTCCGTCCCCTGCCGCAACGTCGGATGCTCCTCGCGCAGCCGGTCGATCTTGCCGGTCAGGTGCGGGGCCCTCCCGCAGATCTCGTCGTAGAGCCCCCCGTCTCGCTCGGTGACCTCCACGTGCTCGGCGATCGCGTGGCCGAGGTCTTCCATCCGCAGGACGACCTCCTTCGTCCAGTCCGCCTCCCGTCCGACGGCCGCCCTCGACGTGGCCTGCTCGACGGCGATCAGGGCGTGATGCAGGTCGGCACGCCGCTTCGCTGTCTCGGCGAGCGTCGGGGAGAGGTCGGACTCGTCACGCTCGGTCATCACGATGAACCTTAGGGGGCCGCGGGTCGCAGGAGCAAGCCCGCGTCACTGGCGGCCCGCGGACTACACTGAGCAGCCCCGGACGTGGAGGGGGACGGTGGTGCCTCCCGCACCGCAGGACAGCGCAGAGGTCCTCGGCCCGTACGTTCCCCGGATCGTCATCCGGTGGATGGCCGAGCAGCCCCACGTGACCTTCCGCACCGCGGAGGGGTCGATGCTGTTCGTGGACATCTCGGGGTTCACGAAGATGTCCGAACGCCTCGCCCGGCACGGCAAGGTCGGGGCCGAGGAGGTCACGGACGTCCTCGGGGCGATCTTCGCGAGGCTCCTCGCCGTCGCGTACGGCGAGGACGGCAGCCTCCTGAAGTTCGGCGGCGACGCCCTGCTGCTGTGGTTCTCCGGAGAGAACCACGCGGCGAGGGCGGCCTGGTCGGCCCACAACATGCGCGCCACCCTGCGGAGCATCGGTCGGCTCGAGACGACCGCGGGCAAGGTCGTCCTTCGGATGTCGTCCGGCATGCATAGCGGCTCGTTCCATTTCTTCCTCGTGGGGAACTCGCACCGCGAGCTCATCGTCACCGGCCCTGCGGCCAGCCGGACCGTCGAGATGGAGGGGACCGCGACCGCCGGGGAGATCCTGCTCAGCCGGGACACCGCCTCGGCGTTGCCCGCGAAGGTGCTCGGCCAGCCGAAGGGCGACGGGGTCCTGCTCCGGAGCGGGCCGTCCGGCCTGTCGGTGGACCGCGACCAGAAAGAGGTCCCGCTCTCCGGGATCGACATCACCGCGTGCATCCCCGTGGCGCTGCGCGAGCACCTTCGCTCGGGGGAGATCGATCCCGAGCACCGGAACGCGACCGTGGCGTTCGTCCACTTCGACGGCGTCGACGGCATGCTCGCCGAGCACGGAGCGGACGTCGTCGCCGCCGGTCTCGGCGAGCTGGTGGGGGTGGTGCAGCAGCACGCGGAACACAACGGCGTCACGTTCCTCGGCACCGATATCGATCACGACGGAGGGAAGGTCATCCTCGTCGCCGGCGCCCCGAGTGCCCTGGGCGACGACGAGGGACGGATGCTGCTGACCCTCCGCGCGATCGTCGACGCGGGGACGACCGTCCCGGTACGCATCGGCGTGAATCGCGGACACGTCTTCGCCGGCGACGTGGGTCCGGCCTACCGGCGGACGTACACGGTGATCGGGGATGCCGTGAACCTCGCGGCGCGGGTGATGTCGATGGCGGTGCCCGGGCAGATCCTCTCGACGGAGCCGGTCCTGGATGGGTCATCGATCGCGTTCAACGCCGTGGCCCTCGAGCCGTTCATGGTCAAGGGGAAGCGGGACCCCGTGCACGCGTCCATGGTCGGGCACTCGACCGGCAGCAAGCGGGAGCCCGTGGTCCGCGAGTTCCCGCTCGTCGGCCGGGAGAGCGAGATGGAGGCCTTCCGGGAGGCGCTGCTCGACCTGCGGGCAGGGAGGGGCTCCATCGTCGAGGTCGTGGGGAACGCCGGGATGGGCAAGACGCGGCTCCTGAGCGAGTTCCGGAGCGAAGCTCCCGACCTCTCCCAGTTGCTCGCGGGCTGCGAGCTCTACGAGTCGTCGGTGCCGTACCTGCCGTTCCGGCGTCTCTTCCGTCTCCTCCTCGGCTCGGCGGACGGAGAGGAGCCCGGCGAGCTCGCACGGCGGCTCCGCGACGACGTGGCGAGCCGGGCGCCGGACCTGCTTCCCTGGCTGCCCCTGCTCGCGATCGTCGCCGACGTCGAGGTTCCCTCGACCCGCGAGGTCGACGACCTCGACGGCGAGTTCCGCCGGTCGAAGCTCGAGGAGATCACGATCGACTACCTGTCGAGGGTCGTGTCCCTCCCGACGCTCGTCATGATCGAGGACGCCCACTGGATGGACGAGGCCTCCTCGGACCTGCTCCGGGCCATCGCGCTTCGGATCGCCGAGCTCCCGTGGCTCATCTGCGTGAGTCGCCGCGACGAGGAGACGGGGTTCGTCCTGCCGGACGCCCCGCGCTGCCGGTCGTTCCCGCTCACGCCGCTCACGCCGGAGGCCTTGGGTGAGCTCATCGCGGCGGCGACCGAGGAGGCCCCGTTCCTCCCGCACGAGGTGGATGAGCTGAGCGGTCGTTCCGGCGGTAACCCGCTCTTCGTGCAGGAGCTCGTCACGGCCGCGCGGAGCGCGGGGTCTGTCGAAGGGCTGCCCGATTCGGTCCAGGACATGGTCACGGCCGAGATCGACCGGCTCTCCGCGGTCGACCGGACCGTGCTTCGGTACGCCTCCGTCCTGGGCGTGAGCTTCGAGGAGGCCCTCCTCAGGTCCCTGTTCGACGGGGAGGACCGGGTCGACGACGGCACCTGGCCCCGCCTGATGCAGTTCGTCGACGACGAGGGCGGCGGTCGGTACCGGTTCCGCCACGCGCTCATGCGCGACGCCGCGTACGAGGGGCTGCCGTACCGGCGACGGCGGGAGCTGCATGCCCGTGTCGGCAACGCCATCCTGGCGACCTCGGGCGGCGACCACGCCGATCACGCTGAGCTCCTGTCGCTGCACTTCTTCCTGGCGGGGGAAGACGACCGGGCACAGTGGTACTCGGAGGTCGCGGCCAACCGGGCCGAGGCGGCCTTCGCGAACGTCGAGGCGTCGCGGTTCTTCCGCCGCGCGATCGACGCGGGTCGACGTGTCGGGTGCATGCCCGCCGAGATCGCTCGGCTCACCGAACGGCTCGGGGACACCCTGGAGCGAGCGGGCCTGTACGAGGACGCCGCGAAGGCCTACGCGGACTCGCGCAGGTCCGACGGTGCGGACGCGATCGCGGAGTCACGGCTGATGCTCAAGCAGGCCAAGCTCTCCGACAAGGCGGGCAAGCCCACGTCCTCGCTCCGCTGGCTCACCCGAGCGCTCCGGCTCGTGGAGGCCGAGTCGGCGGGAGCGGCGGCGGAGCAGCGGGCCCGCCTGAGCGCGCAGTACAGCTCGGTGCGCGCCGGGCAGGGCAGAGGCAAGGACGCGATCCGCTGGGCCGAACGAGCGATCACGGAGGCCGAGGAAGTGGGCGAGCTCGACGCGTTGGCGAACGCGCACTACATGATCGGGTGGACCCGGGTGAACCAGGGTGAGCTCGGTCAGTCCGACCATTTCGAGCGCGCCCTCGAGATCTTCGAGGAGCTGGGCGACGTCCTGCGGCAGAGCGACGTCCTCAACTATTACGGGGCGATGGCGTACTGGGAGGGGCGCTGGAGTGACGCGGTGGATCTGTACGAGCGCGGTCGTGAGCGGGCCGAGCGCGCCGGCGACGCGGTGGGCGCGGCGATCGCTTCGGTGAACATCGCCGAGGTGCTCTCGGATCAGGGGCGCCTCGATGAGGCGGAGACCCCCGCCCGAGACGCGCTGCGGGTGTTCCGCGC
>DATFEU010000196.1:0-2375 GCA_035250725.1 Actinomycetota bacterium | reverse complement strand
ACGCGGACCTCGACCTCGCGGTCGAGGGGGCGCTCTTCAGCGGGTTCGGGACGGCGGGCCAGCGGTGCACGTCGCTCGGCACCGTGATCGTGCATGAGGGGGTCCACGACGACTTCCTGGCGAGGTTCTCGCAGGCGGTCGAGACGGCGGCGATCGGCGACCCGTTCGAGGACGTGCTGTACGGGCCGATGATCTCGTCCCGGTTCTGCGAGCGGTTCCTTGGGTGGCTCGACTGGGTGCAGCCGCACCACGCGCTCTCCGGCTCGAACGGCACGGGCCGGATCACGCGCGAGAACCCGCGCGACGGATTCGTCGGCGATCCGGACGGCGGCCTGTACGTGCACCCGACGATCGTCGATTGCGTCACGATGGACGACGACCTCTACAAGCAGGAGACGTTCGGGCCGATCGTCGGCGTGGCCTCGTTCGCAGACTTCGACGAGGCGATCGCGCTCGCGAACGGCCACGGCTACGGCCTGTCGTCCTCGATCTACACGACGGATCCGCTGAACGTGTTCCGCTTCCGCGAGCGGATCTCGGCCGGCATGGTGAGCATCAACAACTCGACCACGGGCGCCGAGGCGCACCTGCCGTTCGGCGGCAACGGCCGGAGCGGCAACGGGGCGAGGCAGTCCGGGGTCTGGGTGCTCGACCAGTTCACGCGGTGGCAGGCGATGAACTGGGACTACTCGGGTCGGCTCCAGAAGGCGCAGATGGACGTGGGCGACGTGACCGCCGACCCGTCGTTCCGGATCGCCGAACCGTGAGCGACCACACGCTCGTCCGGGCGGGCCGGTTCGTCGACGTCGTCGCAGGCGAGATCCTTCGCGCACAGGTGATCGCCGTTCGCGGCGACCGGATCGAGTCCGTCGGGCCGGACGAGGGCACCTACCCCGAGGCCGCACGCGTTATCGACCTCTCGAACCACTCGGTCCTCCCAGGACTGATCGACTGCCACGCCCACCTGATCGGAGAGATCGAGAGCGGGCACGGCTACGCGGAGCTGGTTCAGCGCACCGGCGCGCAGGAGGCGCTGTCCGGCGTCCGGAACGCGCGGGACACGATCATTGCCGGGTTCACGTCCGTCCGTGACGTCGGCACCTTCCGCGCGTTCGTGGACGTCGCCCTCCGCGACGCGATCGAATCTGGCGACGTGCTCGGTCCGCGCATGGCGTGCGCAGGGGCGTACGTGACGGTCTCGGGCGGCGGTGGCGACGTGACCGGGCTCGCGCCCGACGTCGACGCGGCGGTGCCGCGCGACCTTCGCTTCGGCGTCGCGAACTCCGAGGACGAGGTCCGCACCGTCGTGCGACGGCTGCTCCAAGGCGGAGCCGATTTCATCAAGGTGATCGCGACCGGTGCCGTGCTCACGGAGGGCACCGTTCCGTCCGCGCCGGAGTTCAGCGAGGCGGAGATCCGGGCGGCCGTCGAGGAGGCCGGCCTCTACGGCACGCACGTCGCCGCCCACGCCCACGGCGCCGAAGGGATCAAGCGCGCGGTCCGCGCCGGCGTCCGTTCGATCGAGCACGGCTCGCTGATGGACGACGAGGCGATCGCGCTCATGGCCGAGCACGGCACCTATCTGGTCGCCGACGTCTGGATGGGGGACTGGATGCTCGAACAGGGCGAACGCGAGGGCTGGTCGCCGAACGTGATGCGCAAGCTGCGCGAGACCACCGACGTGCAGCGCGAAGGCTTCACGAAGGCCCTCGAGGCCGGCGTCAGGATGGCGTTCGGCACCGACAGCGGCACGTACCCGCACGGGATGAACGCGAGCCAGTTCGCGTACATGGTGAAGTTCGGGATGACGCCGACGCAGGCGATCCGTTCGGCGACGCTCGATGCGGCCGAGCTGCTTGGATGGCGCGACCGGGTGGGGTCGCTCGAGCCGGGACGGTTCGCGGACGTGATCGCCGTCGAGGGCGACGTGCTCGACGACGTGAACCGCCTGACCGATGTGTCCTTCGTGATGCGTGGCGGCCACGTGGTGAAGGGCCCGTAGCGGGCTGCGCGCCCCGCACGATCCCGGAGTACGCTGTGCCCGCGATCCGAACCGCCGGAAGGAGCGTCCCGATGAAGACCTGTCCGTATTGTGCGGAGGAGATCAAGGACGCGGCGATCAAGTGCCGTTGGTGCGGGTCGTGGCTCGTGGACGAGATCCCCGCGACCGCGGAGGGGCCGCCGAGGAAGGCGGAGCCCGCGAAGGCGGCCGCCGCCAGGAAGGACGAGAAGGCTCCGGAGAAGGCTGACGAGAAGAAGGAGGCGGCTCCGCCGCAGGCCACGATGATGGCCCCGACGCCGAGGTCCGAACCGGCCCCCGCTCCCGCTCCGGCGCAGACCGCGGAACCTCTGCCCGCCCCTGCGGCCGACCAGCC
>DATFEU010000181.1:0-13924 GCA_035250725.1 Actinomycetota bacterium | reverse complement strand
GATCGCGGCGTCCATCGCTCGCCACCGGCGCCGTGCGAGGGCAGCGGTCGCGACGCCCGCCAGGATCAGCAGGACCCCAACCGTCTCCCACGCCCAATGGAGCGTCTGGCCCGCCAGGAGCCGTGCGGCTGCGACGCCGGAGGCGACGAGTGCGAGCGCAGTCCGCAGCCAGGCAAGATACGTCCGTTCGTTCGCGAGTTGGAACTGCGCCTCGGGAACACGCCGTTCGCTCATGTCCGCACCCCCGCGTTCGAGATGCCGTGAGCCTAGCGCGTGCTACTCGGCGGACTTCGCCGGTGGGATCGATCCCGAGGGCCTCTGTTACGGTCCTTTCGTGACGGAGGCGGAGGCGGTACGGGAGATCGTTGCCCGGTTCGGCGCACCGAACTCGTTCCCTTCCGCGCTGCGGTTCTGGGTTGAAGTGCGACGTCTCGGGGACAGCGCCTAGCCGATGCCTGTCGTCTCGAGCTCAGACGCGGGGTCGTACGGATGACGACGGCAGACCCGGGCGTCGAGCAGGTCGAGGAGGCCATCAAGCACCAGGACTGGGAGGAGGCCTACGAACTCCTCTCTGGACTCGACCGAGACCAGCGCCTCGAACCGGACATGCTTCCCACGCTCGCGGAGGCTGCGTACCTGGCCGGTGACCCCGAGGCCGCGATCGGAACGTGGGAGCGCGTCCATGCGGCGGCCGTGGAGGCTCACGCGAACGAACGGGCTGCGGATGCCGCCGCTCAGATCGCCACCCTGCTCCTGTACGCGGGCCTCCTCTCCCCCCTCCGTGGGTGGACCCGGCGGGCCGAGGACTTGCTCCTCGATCATCCCGGCTCTCCGGTTCACGGTGCGCTCGCCATCGTCCTCGCCTGGACGGCAGTGCTCTCCGGCGACCTCGAGAAGGCCCTGGAGGAAGCCCGCCGGGCCGTCGACATCGGGAGCAGGCTGGGGGAGCCGGCCATCCGGGTCTTGGGGCGGAACGCCGAGGCCCGGATCCTGATCTTCCAGGGCCACCTCCAGGAAGGGTTGGCCCTCCTGGACGAGTCCGCGGTGGCCGCGGCGTCCGGCGAGCTGGACCCCATGAGCACGGCGCTCCTGTACTGCAGCACGGTGTGCGCGTTCCAGGGGCTGGCCGAGTACGACCGGGCGGAAGAGTGGACCATGGCCATGCAGCGTTGGATCCGCGGTTACTCGGCGGGCGGCTTCCATGGACTCTGCCGCGTCCACCGCGCGGAGATCCTCCGGCTCCGGGGGGAATGGGCGGAAGCGGAGGTCGAGGCTCTGGGCGCGTCGGAGGAGCTCCGCAGGTTCATGCGGAGCGACGCGGGATGGCCGATGGCAGAGCTCGGACAGATCCGGCTGCGGATGGGGAACCTGGCCGGCGCTCAGAAGGCCTTCCAGGAGGCTCGCGAGCTTGGGTGGGATCCCAATCCCGGCTGGGCGCTCCTCCGGTTGGCCCAGGGGGACCTGGAGGGTGCAGCGGACTCGATCGTGGACTCGCTGGAGAACCAGCCCGCGGTCGCCTCGCTCGAAGGGCCCCCGAACACCGAGCTTCGCCGGGCGCCCCTGCTGGCGGCCCAGGCGGAGATCGCTGTGGCCGGAGGCGAGCTGGGCCTCGCCCGGCAGGCCGCCGAAGACCTGGACCGAACGGCGACCGTCTTCGGAAGCAAGGCCCTCAAGGCGAGCGCGGCCACCGTGATCGGAGCGCTGCGGCTGGCAGAGGGGGAGATCGGGGGGGCCCGGCACAGCTTCCATGAGGGGATGCACGTCTGGACCGAGGTGGGTGCTCCGTATGAGAGCGCGCGCTCCCGTATGGGGCTCGGCCTGGCTCTGCGGGCCGCCGGCAACGAGCGGCAGGCGATCCTCGAGTTCCGCGCTGCCCAGTCGACGTTCGAACGGCTCGGGGCGGAGCTCGACGCCCACCGAGCGGCCGAGGCTGCCGGAGGGGCCGAACCCGACGCGGGGGCCCGGATGGAGAAGGTGTTCCTGTTCACGGACATCGTCGAGTCCACGAACCTGGCGGAGGTCCTCGGGGACGAGGCCTGGGGGCACCTCGTCCGGTGGCACAACAGCACGCTGGCCTCGATCGTCGCGGCCCACGACGGCGACGTGGTGCGGACCACGGGGGACGGGTTCTTCGTCACCTTCGACACCCCCGGGGCTGCCATCCAGTGTGCGGTGGCGATCCAGCGGGCGCTGGAGAAGCATCGTCGAGAGCACGGTTTCGCTCCCGGCGTCCGGATCGGGATGCACCGTTCGGATGCGACCAGAGAGGGCTCGGACTGGAGCGGCAAGGGCGTCCACGCCGCGGCGCGGATCGGCGCGCTGGCCGAAGGTGGGGAGATCCTCGCGAGCAGGGAGACCGCCGAAGCGACGGGGGGCATGGGCATCGGCACGTCGAACCCGCGGACCGTCAGCCTGAAGGGGCTCTTCGACCCGGTTGAGGTGGTGGCACTCGAGTGGCGGTGAGGAGCCGAAGACCAGAGGCGATCGCCGTAAAGAGCTTCTGGTAACTGATCTCACCCGTCGAGTCCGAGGTGGGATCGGATGTCTACCGAATCAGACGCCCGTGGGCGGACGTTGCAGCGTCTTCGCCACGACCAGCCATCGGCGCCGTAGCCGCATCCCCGCCGCCGTCCTCCTCGACGATCCACACGTCGGAGGCCGGGTCGAACCGCGGCCGTGTTCAGTCGTCGTGCAGCCAGTGCTCATCCACGTCGGGCTCGCCGATGTCCGTGAGTGTGGCGGCTCGGGCGACGGCAGCGACGCCGGGGCCCACGCTCGTTGCGAAGCTCCGCAGACACGAGCGACTCGTCCCGGGCCGGCGGCGCTCCAGCCGCCGACCCCGGACGGGCCTCGCCTACTCCTCCCCGAACGGCTTCCCGGTCTCGAGCAGGGTCTTCAGGTCGCTGAGGATGAGCGCCCACCCGCCGCCACCCTCGTAGATCTGCGCGACGCTCGCGACGGCCGCCGCGGTCTTCGGTGCGTTCTCCAGCTCGTGCGTCAGCGTCAGCCTCGTGACCCCGCCGTCGTCCTCCTCGATGTCCCAGGTGAGACGTGTCGCTTCCTCGCCCGCGAGCTCGGGGTCGTAGAGGAACCGCCACGTCTGGACGAGCCGTCGCGGCGGGTCGGCCTCCAGGATCTCGCCGTCGGCGAGCGCCTCAGGCATCCCCATCGCCTGCTCTTTCGGCCCGGCGATCGCCCGGAAGGTCCCGCCGGGGCGCAGGTCGTACTCCAAGCGCCCGGGGTAGCCGAACCGCTCGTTCCACTCCGGCTTCGTGATGGCGTCCCAGACCGCCTGGGGCGACGCCTTGATGTAGACGCGGTAGACCTGCGTCGTCACGGCCGTTCTCGTATCCGTCGTCATGCCAGCTCCTCCTCCAGCTCGGTCTTCAACTCCGCGAGCGCCGAGACCTGACGCTCCCGGTACTTGTCGATCCACCGGTCGTGGATCAGCCGGATCGGCACCGGGTTCAGGAAGTGCAGCTTCTGCCGGCCCGACCGGCGGGTGACGACCAGGCCGGCGTCCTCGAGGATCCGCAGGTGTTTCATGACGCCGAAACGCGTCATCTCCAGCTCGGACTCGAGCTCCGAGAGCGTGCGGCCGTCACGCACGAAGAGTCGGTCGAGCAGGAAGCGGCGCGTCGGGTCCGCGAGGGCCTTGAACACGCGGTCGTCGTCGTTCACGGCTCGAGGATAGGTGACTAATCAGTCACATGTCAAACCAGATCGTGCCTGTCTCCAGGTTCAAGCATCCGGGCCAAGACGCCGAAGCAGGAGGACGTGGGTCGAAACGGTCGGATCGCATGGGGCGCCGGGGCTCTCGGCCTGCTCGCCCTGTCCGTGGCCACGTTCCCGTTGTCCGAGGGATCGCTCGCCTCGGCGGAGGCCGAAGCGGGACGATGGGCCGAGGACAAGGCGCTCGAGGTCGTGGTCTCCGGCGTCGGCCCCGAGATCGTCGCCGGCGACGTCTCCGGCGAGGACTACCGGAAGCTGCTGGTCCGCATCCAGGCAGGCATCCTCTCGAACGATCAGGCATCGACGGTCCGGATCTGGCGCATCGACGGCAACCTCTTGTTCTCGACGGCGCAGGGTGACGACGTGGCGGGCGTCACCCTTACCGGGGACCCGTTGATGGAGCGGGCGGCGGAAGGACGGGTCGTGAACGTGCTGTCGCCCGAGACGGCCCCGGTGCCCGGACTGCGCTCGCCCGGGCAGCCGCTGTACCAGACCTTCGTCCCGTTGCAGCCGTCCGGCGCCACGTCGGTCATGGGCGTGGTGGAGGTCGACCAGCCGTACTCCTCGATCAGCGACCCGGCGCTGCGGCCGTGGCGGATGCTTCGGGTGGTCCTCGCCGTGGCGCTCGTCAGCGTCCTCCTCGGGCTCGTCCAGTCGGTTCGCCAGAACGCCGCAGCCCGGGCGCGGCGATCCGCGAACCCCTCGGCCCCCGCAGCGGAGCGAGAGACGCGCGAGGATCGGAAGCGTGAACGCGCACGCTCGCTCTCCGCGCGGGCGTGGCCGCGAACGCGACGGGCCGAGACGACCGACCTTGCGACTCCGTCCGTTCCTTCGCCCGAGGTTCTCGCGGCCGAACTGCGCATGGAGGAGATGGACTTGAGGGTCCGCGCGGCGGAGGCCGAGCGCGAGCAGCAGGTCGGCGAGGTCGAGCGCCTCCGTGACGCCCTGGAGGAGAAGGAGGCGGAGCTCGCGATCGCGCGCGATGGAGCGAGCCCCCGTGCCGAGGCGAAGCGGGAGCGCAGGGTCCTGTCCGAGGCGCACGAGCGCGCGGCGGAGGCAGAGCGGAAGTCGGCGCAAGCCGAGAAGAAGAGCGAGGGCGCCGCCAAGCGCGCGATGGAAGCCGCCACCCGCGCACTCGAGATCGAGGCGCAGCTCCGGTCCTCCGAGGAGACGATCGGCGCGTTGCGCAGGGAGCTCGCGTCGCGGCCGCCACCCGGGGACGGGGAGCGGGGATCAGCGCCCTCGCCTCGCCGCAGCGACGCCACCGACGGCAAGACCGCCGCCGAGCTGAAGAAGGTGCGAGCGGCGCTGAAGAAGGCGCGAGCCGAGCTGAGGAAGGCCCGAGCCGAGCTCAGGCAGGCTCTGGTCGAGCGGGACGGGCTCGCCGACGAGCGTTCGCGGCTCGAGGCGGAGGTCGTCCGGGTCGAGGCCGAGCGCGCCGGACTCGAGGCGGCCCTCGCACAGACGAACGCCGACCTGGAGGCCAAGATCGCGGCCGCGGACTCGGACTCGGGAGTCGCCCTCCTCGAGGAGCGGGCAACGACGGCGGAGACGCAGCTCGCGGACTCGAACGAGCGCGTCTCCGACGCCCGGGGCGAGCTCGTCCGGTCCGAGGCGAGCCTGTCGGAAGCCCTCGCGAAGCTGAGCGAGCTCGAGCAGACGAGGGAGGTGCTCTCGACCCAGCTCGCGCAGGTCAGGGGGGTGCCGAACGACGAGGAGCTGTCGCACGAGACTCCGGCGGATCCGGCCGTGCGAGACACGGACGCAGTGCCCGTATCGGTCGGCGGCGGCTCGGATCTCGAGGCGCGGATCCAGGAGCTCGACCCCGAGCCGAACTGGACCCGGACGCCCTCGGACGGAGGGCTCATCGCAGGGCCGGAGGAAGACGAGAAGCCCAAGGCCGGCCTGTCGCTCCGCGAACGCCTCGCGCGAGCCGCAGCCGCGCGGCGCCGCGGCACCCTCAGCTGAGCCTTCTCGGTCTACGGACGCGGCAGCGGATCGACCGCGTAGGCCGAGAGGAGCGCCGACGTGACCGATCCGGCGGAGACCACCGTCGGCATCGGATACTCGTACCGACGGCTGAGCTCGAGGTGCGGCCCACAGAGCGGCACCATCCTGCTCCCGCGATGCCGGACGACCACCTCGACCTCTCCAGGCGCGTGGATCCCCCACAGCGAGAAACACAGGTAGCAGACGAGCCGGACGCGCTGCGGGTACCCGAACGCGGCGCGGTAGCCGAATTCGTGCTCGGCGATCAGACCCCAGAGGGCTACCGTGCCGAGGACCGCGGGATCGCGCGTCCTGCGAAGGGTGTCCGCCTCCGCGACGGCGTGGAAGCCGCAGGTGCACCCGAGATCGGGGACCACGTGATGGCGGGACTTGGTGCACGTCGCCGACGCTGGCAGGCGCGGAGGCCACGGCTTCGCGTCGCCCGCGATCGGGAGCAATCGCACGCTCGACGCGTCACGGGAACCGGCGAGCGTCCACGTACGCCAGGCGACGATGGGGTCGGTGAGCGCGAGCGTCGGGACATCGTGCCGGATCGCGTCCATGCGCTAGGGGTCGGATCGCGCCGGGCCCGGTTCGACGGGCGCGGGTTCGGCAGGCGCGGGTTCGGCCGGAGGAGCGGCGGGCTCGGGGGCGGGGTCCGGTACCAGGTCGGGTAGCGGCAGCGAAACCGGTTCGATCTCGATGATCCGGCGTACCGGGCCGATGTCCATCCGGGCGCCCCCTCGGCGTGCACGAACAGCGTAGGCGCGCGGGGGTGCGGGCGCCACCCCTCGGCCTCAGACCTGAACGAGCTTGAAGATCCCGCCGAAGGTGCTGAAGTAGATCCGTCCGGTCGGCCCGACCTCGAAGGACAGGGTCCCGCCGCCGTTGTTCGCCACGACCTCGCGGCTCGCGACCCCGTCTCGCGCCTGGTTCAGCTCGAGCCGCGTGATCCGGCCGTTCGTCACCGCGCCGTGGAACGCCGCGCCCTCGCTCTGAGGCCCGAGCCCGCAGCCCTCGCAGAACGCGATCCCGGTGATCCCGATCGTCGACTCGTACAGGCTGACGGGAAGGACGGGGTTCGGGCCGTCCTGATTCGTGTTCTCGGGGGCGTTGCCTGCGCACGTCTCGTTCGGTCCCCACCCGTAGTTCTCGCCGGATCGGATGACGTTGACCTCGTCGTTGCACTCGGGCCCGTTCTCCGTCTCCCAGAGCGCGCCCGTCTCGGGGTCGAACGCGAACCCGAACGAGTTGCGGATCCCGTACGCGAAGACCCGGTCGTCGAACGGGTTGTCGCTCGGCACGCCGCCGCCGGGGCGGAGGCGGAGGATCTTCCCGCGCTCCTCGTCCGACAGGTCCTGGGAGTTCGCGCGGTCCTGAGCGTCGCCGACGATCGCGTACAGCATCCGGTCGGGGCCGAACAGGATCCGCCCGCCGTTATGGGACGTCGCGCTCGTAGCGTTCGACACGAGCACGCGCCGGCCGACGCCTTCCCCGCCGCGGTCCCGGTAGCGCAGGATCTGGTTGCGGGTCGCTCCGTCGACGTTCCGGGTCGCGACCACGTACACGAACGGCGTGTCCGGGTACTGGGGGTGCAGCGCGATCCCCAGGGTGCCGCGCTCGCCGTCTGCGGTCACGGCGGGCACGTCGACGAACAGCCGGTCCCCCCCCGTGGCACGGTTGTAGATCCGGACCTGGCCGGAGCCCTTCTCGACGTACCAGATCTTCCTGCCCGGCCCGAACGTGAACGCCACCGGCGCGCTCAGGCCGTCCGCCACCCTCCGGATCTCGATCGCTGCCGAGGCCTCCGCGGCGGGCAGGATCGCCGCCCCGCCGACCACGAGCGAGGCGGCGAGCACCCGGGCGACCGTCCGCGCCGCCCGCCGGCTCACGTGGCCGCTCCTCTACAGTTCGTCCGCATGAGCACCTCGATGTACGGAAGGATCGTCCATCGCGTCGAGGACCCCAGGTTCCTGACCGGGCGATCCCGGTACGTGGAGGACCTCGTGCCCGAACGCGCCCTTCGAGCCGTCTTCGTCCGCTCCATCATGGCGCACGGGCGCGTGAACGGCCTGGACGCCGCCGAGGCGTCGGGGATGCCGGGGGTCGTCGCGGTCTTCGGGGTCGGCGACCTCGACATCGCTTCCTCGCCGGGGGAGGGCGGCCGGGCGGACCCGTTCGAGCGCCCCGCGTTCGCCTCCGAGGTCGTGCGGTTCGTCGGCGAGCCGCTCGCGCTCGTGGTCGCCGAGACCCGCGCCCAGGCGCAGGACGCCGGCGAGACCGTGCTTCCGGAGTTGGAGCCGCTCCCGGTGGTGCTCGACCCGCGTGCGGCCGCGGAGCCGGGCGCCGCGCTCCTGTTCCCGGCTGCCGGTTCGAACGTCGTCGATGCGTTCGACGAGGCGTGGGGCGAGGACGTCCTCGCGGGCTCGGAGGTGATCGCGCGCCTCACGGTGCGGCATCAGCGGGTCGCGCCGGCGCCGCTCGAGACCGAGGGCGTGCTCGCCGACCCCGCCGATGACGGCTCCCTGACGCTCTGGGCCTCGACGCAGGTGCCCTTCTTCGTGCGGGACGTGGTCTCCGAACGGCTCGGGCTGTCCAAGGAACTGATCCGGGTGGTCGCGCCCGACGTCGGCGGCGGGTTCGGCGCGAAGCAGGAGGCGTTCCCCGAGTACGTCGCGGTCGCGGCCGCCGCGCTCCGCCTCGGCGCGCCGGTCGCCTGGCTCCCGACCCGCTCGGAGAGCATGGTGTCGCTCACCCACGGCCGGGCCCAGGTCCACGACGTGGAGCTCGGCGCGACGCGGGACGGGCGGCTCGTCGGCCTCCGCGTGGACATCGTGTCCGACATGGGCGCCTACCCGATCGCGTCGTACCTGGCGGAGACGACGAAGTCGATGCTCTCCGGCGTGTACCGGATCCCGCGCATCGCCGCGAGAGGCAGATCGGTCGTCACGACCACGCCGCCGGTCGGCCCCTACCGGGGCGCCGGCCGTCCCGAGGCGACCCTGTCGATCGAGCGCGCGATCGACGTCCTCGCCGCCGAGGTCGACCTGGACCCCGTCGAGCTTCGCCGCCGCAACCTCGTCCCGGCGGAGGCGTTCCCCTTCACGACGGCGGTGGGAACGACCTACGACGTCGGCGACTACCAGCGGGCGCTCGACGAGGCCCTCGCGCTCGCCGGCGTGGAACGATGGCGCCGGGAGCAGGCCGAGCGCCGCACCAACGACGATCGCCGGGCGCTCGGGATCGGGGTCGCGGTGTACGTCGAGGTCACGGGGTCCGCCCGCAAGGAGTTCGCGTCGGTCGAGATCGACTCCGAGGGCTCGGCGATCGCGCGTGTCGGGACGTCCTCGCACGGGCAGGGACACGAGACGGCGTTCGCCCAGATCGTCTCCGGGGTCCTCGGTATCGAGATCGAACGCGTGCGCGTCGTGCAGTCGGACACGGCCGCCGTCGAGCGCGGTGAGGGGACGTTCGCGTCGCGGTCGCTGCAGATCGGCGGATCGTCGCTGTTCGAGGCGGCCGGCGACGTCCTCGAGCAGGCGCGCGACATCGCCTCGAGGATCCTCGAGGCGGCGCCCGAGGACGTCGTCCCGACCGACGGTGGGCTCGGCGTGGCCGGGTCGCCGACGTCCGTGATCGCCTGGAGCGCTCTGGCCGCGGCCGCCGCGGACCACGGATCCGGCGGATCGCTGTCGGCAAGCAAGCGTCGCCTCCAAGAGGAGCGAACGTTCCCGTTCGGCGCGCACGTCGCGATCGTCGAGGTCGACGTCGAAACGGGCGAGGTCCGCCTCGTCGACCACGTCGCCGTCGACGACTGCGGCCGCATCCTGAACCCGCTGCTGGTCGAGGGACAGGTGCACGGAGGCCTCGGCCAGGGGATCGCCCAGGCGCTGTTCGAGGAGGTCGTGTTCGACGAGCTCGGGACGCCCGTGACCTCCACGCTGTCGACGTACCTGTTCCCGGCGGCATCCGAGCTGCCGTCGTTCCGGACCCTCCGCATCGAGACGCCCACCCCACTGAACCCGCTGGGCGCCAAGGGTATCGGCGAGGCGGCGACGAGCGGCTCGACACCGGCGATCGTGAACGCGGCCGTGGATGCGCTCGGGCACCTGGGCGTTCGGCACCTGGACATGCCGCTCTCGCCCGAACGCGTCCTGCGGGCGATCCGCGGGGCGGTCGCCGGGTGACGCGCCGCTGCTAGGGTTCGCGCCGATGCCCGCTCCGCCGAACTGGGAGCTCCGGCTCCGGGCCCCGACCAGCACGATGCCGACCTGGTCGGCGCACGCCCCCGAACGCCTCGTCTTCCGGTCCGACGAGTCCGGCTCGTATCAGGCCTACGCCTGGGATCGCGCGACGGGAGCGGTGCGCCGCGTCACCGACGAGCGGGTGGGCGTCGTCCTGGCCTCGATCTCCGGCGACGGGTCGGAGGTCGTCTGGTTCTCGGACCCCACCGGCGAGGAGTCCGGCCGATGGCTCGCGTCGCCGTTCGAGGGGGGCGAGGTTCGCGAGGTCCTGCCCGGCGCGCCGGGCGGGTGGCCGGACGGGCTCGCGCTCGGCGCCGAGCTCGCCCTCGGGGTGATCGCGGATCGCGCGGGGTTCGGCGTCTACGTCTCCGAGCGAGGTGAGGCCGCCAAGGAGATCTTCCGCGACGTGGACCTGGTCCAGTTCTCGGGCACCGACGAGCACACCGAGGGGTTCGACCTGGCGGGCCTGTCGGCCGACGGATCGCTCGCCTGCATCGAGGCTGCGCACGACGGCGACAGCCTCCACCGGCGCCTGCTCGCGCTCGACCCGCGGACGGGAGCCGTCGTCGGCGAGCTCGCGGATCCTTCCGGGTTCACCTTGTGGGCGTTCGCCTGGTCGAGGGTGCCCGGGGATCGCCGGCTGCTCTTCGCCCACGAGCTCGAGGACCGGCTCCGCCCGGGGATCTGGAGCCCCGACACGGGGGAGCGGGTCGACGTCGAGGTCGATCTCCCGGGCGGCGTCACGCCGCTCGACTGGTGGCCGGACGCCGGGTCGGTTCTCCTTCGGCACCGCTTCCGAGGCCGGGATCGCCTCTACCGCTACGACCTCTCCCGAGGAACGCTGGTCGCGATCGAGCACCCCGTCGGCGAGGTCCACGGCGCCCGCGTCCGGCCGGACGGCCGGGTGTGGATGCGCGTCTCGAGCGCGGAGCGAGCGCCCGAGCTCCTCGACGACACCGGCGAGCGGCTCCTGCAACCTGCCCCCGGCGGCCTCCGTTCGGGTCGCGGGTTTCGAGAGTGGTTGTTCCGCAACGCGGCGGGCGATCTCGTGCACGGCTGGCTCGCGACGCCTCCGGGCGACGGCCCCTTCCCGCTGTACCTGAAGGTCCACGGTGGACCGGACTGGCTCTACATGGACACGTGGCTCCCCGAGGTCCAATCGCTCGTCGAGGAGGGGCTCGCCGTCGCGATGGTCAACTACCGCGGCTCGATCGGCTACGGCCGTGCCTGGCGGAACCACATCGTCGGGAACATGGGGTTCCCCGAGGCCGAGGACGTGGTCTCGGGGCTCGACGACCTGCTGGCACGCGGGATCGGCGACCCGGAGCGCGTCGTGATCGGCGGCTGGTCCTGGGGCGGCTACATCTCGCTGCTCGCAATCGGCCGCTACCCCGACCGGTTCGCCGCCGCCGTCGCCGGAGCGCCGGTCGGCGACTACCTCGGCTCCTACGACGAGTCGGCTCCGTCGCTGCAGGCCTGGGACCGGTCGCTGTTCGGAGGGGTCGTCCACGAGATGCCCGAGTTCGTGAGGGAGCGCTCGCCGATCACGTACGTCGACCGCGTCCGCGCCCCTGTGCTCGTCCTGATCGCCGAGCACGACACCAGGTGCCCCCCGAAGCAGGCGCACGACTACGTCGACGCGCTCCGCGCGGCCGGCGGCGAGGCCGAGCTCTACACGTACGACGAGGGTCACACCTCGTACGTGGTCGACGAGGAGATCAGCGAATGGCGCGCGGTCCTCGAGTTCCTGCGCCGGAAGATCCGGCTTCCCTGAGGCCTACTCGCCGACGGTGATGAAGTTCCGCCATTCGCCGTTCTCGTCGATCGCGAGGCGCGGACCCTGGTAGCCGGTCCCGCCGTCGATCATCAGCTGGATCTCCTGTTCGGAGTAGCCGAGCGAGGCGAGGTCCGCCCGCTCCTCCGGGGTGAGCGCCTCCAGGTCGGCGTTCACGAGGTACGGCCAGAAGTAGAAGGTGCCGTAGCCGGGCCCGATGTCGCGGCTCGTCGGTGGCATCTCGAGGATCGCCACCATCAGATCGAGTTCGGAAGGGTTCGCCCGCCACGCCTCGGTCGGATCGCTCCCGTCGTCGAGGTTGTAGACGAACGTGTCCGGGTCGAGGAGCTCGCCCAGCGCGTCGACGTCGCCAGCCTGCGCCGCGTCGTAGATCCGCTGTGCGGTCGCCGCGACGTCGGGTGGAAGCCCCGTCAGGTTCGGGACAGACGGGGCTGCTTCGCCGACCGGCGTCTCGACCGATTGCATCGCCGCTCCGATGCTCGCTCCGGTCGCATCGGGCATCCTGATGAGGAGCGTCGCTCGACCGTCGGGGGTCGGCGCGACGACGACATCGAGCTCGAAGGTGCGGTCGACGAGCTCATACGCCGCCTCGCCGAGCGAGGGCTCGAGCGTCGGTCCGTCGAACACAACCGCCTCGATGGCGGGCGCACTGTCGTACACGTCCGGAACCTCGCCCGACACGTGCACGATGCCACTCGTCCCGTCGCCACCGATGGGATCGAGCAGCAGGTTGCTCGCCTCGAGGACACTCCACACGCCGTTGGGCCCGGTCTGCCCGAGTTGACGGAGACCGACGACGATCGGAGGGATGTTGTCGCTGAAGGCGGCATTCGAGATCAGGACGACGGCGTGCTCCCCTCGCTCCTGAGACACCTGGGTCCGGACGTTGGAGAGGTTCCATCCGAACAGGTTCGTGGCAAGGAGCGTGGCCGTGCCCTCCGGAGTCGTTCGAAGGGGCATGTCGCCCTCGTTAACCGCGGCCTGCGTCTCCGCCAGCGCCCCTCGATCGGTCTCGGGCCAGAGCCCCGCGAAGGTCGCGGGGTTCGGACCGGTCGTCGCCGGGGCCGTCGGCTCCTCGACGAGCCGCAGGGCCGACACCCCCACCGCGACGAACGCGACCACGGCCACGACCGCGCCACCCGCGCCCACGGCACGACGGCGGCGGGCCTTCCGAAGCGTCGGCCGAGCCGAGCGCTCGAGCTCGACCGGCATGTCGGACGCGAGGTCGTGCAGCAGGTTCCGCAGCCGCGTGTCCATCACTCGTCCTCCCACTGGTGTTCGGGCAGCTCGGCCCGAAGGCGATCCATCCCCCGGGAGACCAACGACTTCACCGTTCCCGCCGCGACGCCGAGCGCCTGAGCCGTATCCGCCTCGCTGAGGTCCTCGTAGTAGCGCAGGACGATCGCCGCCCGCTGCTCGGGCCGGAGCGCCATGAGCGCGCGCTGCAAGCGGTCGCGTTCGCCGAGGTCGTCGGCGGACGGCGCCACATCGTTCGGTCGTTGCCGTTCGAACCAGGCCCGCTCCACTCGACGGCGGCGGAACTGCGAGTACGCGAGGTTCACGATCGTCCGTCGCAGGTACCACCAGAACGCGTCCCGGTTGCGCAGGTCGTGGAAGCGCCCGAGCACCTTGACGAACGCGTCCTGCACGAGGTCCTCGGCGAGCGCGCGCTCGCCGGTCAGTAGGAACGCGAGCCGAAGCGCCTCCGGAGCGTGGGCGCGGTAGAGCTCGTCGAGTCCGCCCGCGTGGGATGCCTGTCGCCGTCGTTCCACGGTGAGGACCATCTCACGGGCAAAGACGCCCAGGTCCGCCAAGGGGTTCCGGGAACGGTGGCTAGACGAGCCCCTGGTCGAGCATCGCGTCGGCCACCTTCGTGAAGCCGGCGATGTTGGCACCGTGCACGTAGTTGCCCGGGACCTCGTACTCCTCGGCGGTCTCGCTGCACTGCTGATGGATCGCCTTCATGATGTCCTTCAGCCGGGCGTCGACCTCTTCCCGCGGCCACGTGAGCCGAAGGGAGTCTTGCGCCATCTCGAGCCCCGAGACCGCCACGCCGCCGGCGTTCGCCGCCTTGCCCGGCCCGTAGAGGATCCCCGCGTTCACGAACTGCTCCACGCCCTCGGGCACGGTCGGCATGTTGGCGCCCTCGCTCACGACGAAGACC
>DATFEU010000189.1:0-3723 GCA_035250725.1 Actinomycetota bacterium | reverse complement strand
ACGCGGAACACGCCAAGGTTGGAGAGCACCTCGGCGAGGTCACCGATCTGGTGGACGAAGGTGTCGCCATCGGACGTGTCTCCCACCATGGCCGGAATCTTCCGACCGGCGACGGGTCGCCTGCAAACCGAAGGGAGGGCGGCCAGCTTGGGCTCCTCGGTCACCCGGAAGTGGGAGCTCGACGACGACGTCCTCGTGATCTCGCGGGACGCGGAGCACGAACCGGAGCGGCGGTTGCCGAGCAAGACCGCGGAACCCGACCGCCTCGTCGTCTCGACGGTCTGGGCCCGGTCAGCGTCGCAACAGGGACTCGATCTCTGCGCGCGTCGCCTCGTCGAGCGCGATGTCGCCCGCCGCCGCGTTGGTCCGGACGTGGTCCGGGTTGCGGCTGCCCGCGATCGCGCCCGTGACGCCGTCCTGGTGGAACGTCCACGCGAGCGAGAGCTGCGCGACCGTGACGCCGAACCGCTCGGCGATCGCCCCGAGGTCGTCGACGATGCCCAGCCACCGCCGCCGGGCCTCCGGCGCGAACAGCACCTCCCACGTCTCGCCGTTCCCTCGGAAGTCGCCGGCCGCGAACGTCGTCTCCATCGAGATCGCGCCGGCGAGCAAGCCGTACGCCAGCGGGCCGTAGGCGAGCACGCCGATCCCCTGATCGCCGCACCAGCGGATCAGCTCGCGGTCGTCGAGCACGAACATCGAGAACTCCTGCTGGAGCGAGTCGACGTGCCGGATCGCGAGGCAGCGCTCGATCTCGCCCCGGTCGAAGTTCGACACGCCGATGTGGCGGACCAGCCCCTCGTCGACGAGCGCGGCCATCGCGCCCCACGTGTCCTCGACCGGCACGGACCCGTCCGGCCAGTGGAGCTGGTACAGGTCGATGTGGTCGGTGCGGAGCCGCTCGAGGCTCCTTCGGCACGCCGCCCCGACCTCCTCGGGACGGAAGCCGCTCCCGCGGGGTCCCGGCGCGACCTTGGTGAACAGCTGGATCTCGTCGCGCCGGCCGGCGGTCACCTGCCCGACGAACTCCTCGGACGTGCCGAGCCCGTACACCTCGGCCGTGTCGATCCAGCCGATCCCGGTCTCGAAAACGGCGTCGATCGCCGCGACGATCTGCTCGTCGGGCGGCGGCTCGCCCCACTCCTCGCTCTTGCCCGCCTCCCACGCGCCGAACCCGATCGCCGAGATGTCGGGGCCGTCGCGGCCGAGCCGTTGCGTCCTCATCGCTCCGGGCCCTCATCGGGACAGCCCGCGGACGGGCCGCCGGCGAGCTGCTCGAGCTCGGTGACGGTCGCGTCCAGCTCCTCGAGCAGGCGGCCGCCGGTGCGTGACCTGAACGCGTCCACGAGCGAACGGTAGTACCAGAGGACGCAGTCACGATCCCGGCTGAAGCGGTCCCAGACGTCCTGATGATCCTCGGCGAACTTCAGGTCGCGAAGGATCGCCCGCGTGTTGTACAGCTTGTCCGCGACCGAAACGAGGAGCGCGGAGTCGTCGTGGTCGGTCCGGACGCGCCGGATGTACCGCTCCTTCCGGATCTTCCAGGGCGGCTTGGTCTCCTCCTCCTCGAGCGAGTCGGAGCACGCCTCGACGATGTGGGCGATCCGTTCGCCGAACCGTTGCCGGACGTCGTCGAGTCGCCGTTCGCCACCGTGGTCCTCGACCACGTCGTGGAGCAGCGCCGCGATCGCCTCGTCCTCGCCGCCGGCCTCCTCGAGCACGATCGACGCGACCCCGAGGAGGTGGCTCGCGTACGGCACGCCGGTGCCCTTCCGCGTCTGGTCTCGGTGCGCGTCGATCGCGTAGAGGAACGCCTCGTCGAACCGCGGTCCGAGCCTCACGACCGGGACCGTAGCAGGCTCTCAGGTCTCGGTCGCATCGACGATCCGGAGGACCGGCGCGCCGTCTTCCTTCCACGACAAGGCGACAGGGTGCACGTGCTCGGCGAGTTCCTCCGGCGGCTCGAGCTCGAGCAGCACCGTCGTCCATCGCGACCTGATCGGCAGCGAGCGGACGCTCTCGGCGAGCGCGCGGTGGATCGGACAGTCGCATCCCGGCCACGTGTGCCTCGGGCAGTTCTCGATGGCCGTCGCGAGCTCCTCGTCGCTGGGCGGATCGAGCAGGTACCACGCGTGCATCTCCCACGGCTCGTCGAACTGGTAGCAGTCGTGGCTGCCGCGCTCGACCTGCCCCGCGCCGCACGAGCGGCACCAGGCGATCGCCCCGTACGAGTAGACGAGCTGATGTCCGGGCGAGTCGTGGGGCGAGCCCTCCTCGAAGGCGGTGAAGCGGATATCGAGGAAGCCTCGGCAGGCGAAGCATCTGGGGACCGCGAGCCTCATGGCGGTTACCTCCCGTGGGGTTCGCTGCCGTACGGCTCCCGCCACCACGTGTAGGGGGCCTCGAGGACACGTGTAGGCTCGCGGCATGCCCACCGCCGTTTGGACGGGGAGCCTCAGCTTCGGTCTGGTGAACGTGCCGGTCCGCTTGATCAACGCGACCGAGCCCAAGGACGTCCGGTTCCACCTCTACGACCGGTCCGGGCGGCGCGTCCGCTACGAGCGCGTGGTCGACGACGTGGAGGAACCCGGCGAGCCGTCCGAGGCCGACGTCCCGGACCCTGACGCCGAACCGCGCGGCCCCGACGAGGCGGCCGAGGCCCGCCGGCCGTCCACGGAGGAGCCACCGCCGACGTCCGAACCGATCGAGTGGGAGGACGTGGTCCGCGGCCGCGAGAACGAGTTCGGCCAGATCGTGACGCTCTCGAGCGAGGAGATCGAACGGGTCAAGCCGGAGCGCAGCCGAACGATCGACATCGAGGACTTCGTCGAGCTCGCCGACATCGACCCCGTCTCCTTCGAGAAGACGTACTACGCGATCCCGTCCCTCGAGGCGGCCAAGCCCTACGTCCTGCTGCACCGGGCGATGCGCGATGCGGGGCGCGTGGGGATCGGCAGGTTCGTGCTGCGGACCAAGCCGCACCTCGTGGCCGTCCGGCCGATGCAGCAGGTGCTCGCCGTCGAGACCCTGTTCTTCGGCGACGAGGTCCGCGAGCCATCGGCGCTCGCCCCCGACCTGGGCGGCGTCCGGGTCGAGGATCGCGAGCTCGACCTCGCGATCCGGCTGATCGACACGCTGACGACCGAGTGGAACCCGGCCGCGTACGCGGACACCTACCGTGAGGAGCTCCTCCGGATCCTCTCGGAGAAGGCTCCCACCGCGCCGACCGAGCCCGAACGGGCGTCGGCCGCCGCCTCAGGCGGCCCGTCGGCGGTCGAGGAGCTCATGGCCGCGCTCAAGGAGAGCGTCGAGCAGGCCCGGTCCAGGCAGAGAACGCCCCGTTCGCGGTCGAAGAAGGCCGGCTGAGCGCTCAGTTCCGCCGTCGCTCGGGGTCTCATCTCGAACAGAACGGGAAAGGACAGCGGGACACCGGAAGGAGGCAGCGATGGACCTGAACAGCATCCTGATCGGCTCGGAGGAGCCGAAGCTCCTCGCGGAGTACTACACGAAGCTGTTCGGCGAGCCCACGTGGAACGACGGCGGGTACACGGGCTGGCTACTCGGCTCGGGAGCGGTGAGCGTGGGGCCCCACAGCGAGGTCTCGGGGAAGAACAGAGAGCCAGGGCGGGTGATCTGGAACCTCGAGAGCGCGGACGTGAAGGGCGACTTCGAGCGACTGAAGGCGGCCGGCGCCGAGGTCGTGCGCGAGCCGTACACGCCGGA
>DATFEU010000175.1:0-4085 GCA_035250725.1 Actinomycetota bacterium | reverse complement strand
GACGACGAGCCGATGGTGCGCGAGGTCCTCTCCCGGTACCTGGAGAAGGAGGGGTACGCCGTGGAGGTGGCGGAGGACGGCGAGCGGGCGCTCCTCGCGTACGCGCGGGAGCGACCGGATCTGGTCCTGCTCGACCTCATGCTTCCTCGGGTCGACGGGCTCGAGGTCTTCCGTCGGATCCGGGAACAGGCCCCCACGGCCGTGATCATGCTGACGGCGCGGGGCGCGGAAACCGATCGAGTGGTCGGGCTCGAGCTCGGCGCCGACGACTACGTCACGAAACCGTTCTCGCCCCGCGAGGTGGTAGCGCGGGTCCGGACCGTGCTCCGCCGCAGTGGACCTCCGGCGGCCGAGCCGCAACGCCTGGTGACCGCGGGCGACCTCGAGGTCGACGGTCCGCGGCGCGAGGCGCGGCTCCGCGGCGAGCCGATCAGGCTCACGCGGAAGGAGTTCGACCTGCTCTACCTGTTCGCCTCCCGTCCGGGCCGCGCTTTCACGAGATCCGAGCTCCTCGAGGAGGTCTGGGACTTCGCATGGGACGGCGACACCGCGACCGTCACGGTTCACGTCCGCCGACTGCGCGAGAAGATCGAGGTCGATCCGTCGAACCCCGACCACATCGTCACGGTCTGGGGTGTCGGCTATCGGTTCGATCCATGAGGGGCTGGCGCGCCTTCGCCCTGCTCGCCGTCGTGGCCGCGGTGGGCGCGCTCGGAACCTTCCTCGTCGCCGCTGGGACGGGCATGGGCGGGAGCGAGATCCTCCACCTGGCGGCGTACGTGATCCCTGCACTCGTCGTGACCGTCGCCGCGATGTGGGTCGCAGGCCGGCTCCTCGCCGGCGCGTCGCTCGCCCAGCGGTTCGTCGCGGTCGGGGCGCTCGGAGCCGCGGTGGCCCTGGCCAACCTCTGGGTGCTCTCGCAACAGATGTTCGTCGACGACCACGACGCGACGCTGCTGGGCGTGCTGCTCCTGTACTCGATCGGCGCGGGCGTCGGGGCCGCGATCGTGACCGCCCGCTCCTCCGCCAGGGCCGTCGGCCGGCTGACCGCGACGGCCCGAGCCCTCGGTGGCGGGGACCTCGACGTGCGGGCGGGATCCCTCGACGCCGGTCCCGAGCTCGACGTGCTCGCGGCGACGCTCGACGACATGGCCGAGCGATTGCAGGCCTCGCAGCAACGCGAGCGCGCCGCCGAGGCGACCCGCAAGGACCTGGTGACGGCCGTGTCCCACGATCTCCGTACGCCCCTCGCGAGCCTCAGGGCGATGGTCGAGGCGATCGACGAGGACGTGGTTCGGGACCCGGAGAGCATGCGTCGCTACGCCGGGGAGATGCGAGGCGCCGTCCTACAGCTGGGGACCATGATCGACGACCTGTTCGAGCTCGCGCAGCTGGATGCCGGAGCGATCGAAGCGGAGACGCGGCGCGCGCGGCTGGTCGAGATCGTGCGGTCGGCGGTCGCGGCCGTCGAGCCCCAGGTGGAGGAGAAGGGCCTCGCACTCGTCGCCGATCTCAACGGGCAGGACGATGCGCCGTGCTCGCCGAGGCTCGTCCGCGTGATCCAGGACCTCCTCGTGAACGCGGTCCGGCATACCCCGACCGACGGCACCGTGCGGATCGAGGCGCGGCGGGATGCCGAACGTCTGGAGGTCGCCGTCACCGACACGGGCGAGGGCATCTCGCCTCAGGATCTCCCTCGGGTCTTCGAGCCGTTCTTCCGGGCCGACCCGGCACGGCAGGGCGCGGGGGCGGGGCTCGGCCTGGCGCTCGCGAAGCGGATCGTCGAGGCGCTCGGCGGCGAGATCTCGGCCGAGAGCGAGCCGGCCCGCGGGTCACGGTTCGCGCTCACGATCCCGTCCTAGGGATCGCAGGGGCCGTTCCGCCGATTTTCGTCGGCGGCTACCAGCTCGTAAGGGTGCCGTAAGGGTCCGGTGCGCACGCTGATGGCGTGGATCGGGAGCGCGTTGGGTCGCTGACGCCGCCATCGGGCGACGCCGCAGGTCATCCCCGCACCCAGGATCCGCCGACCGACCCCGTCCGCCGGATCGCGGTCGGCGCGGTGATCGGGCTGGTCGCGGCGGCGGTGGCGATCGCGGCCGGCCACCTCGTGGCCGGGCTCGTCGATCCTCAGGCCGCGCCGATCCTCACCGTTGGGCAGAGCGCGATCGACGCGACGCCCGAGTGGCTGAAGAGCTTCGCGATCCGAACCTTCGGAGAGCGGGATAAGACCGTCCTCCTGGCGGGGATCGGCGCGGCATTGCTCGTGGCCGCGGTCGGGCTCGGGGTCGCCTCGGTCCGGCGCCCATGGATCGGGCTCGCAGGGCTCGCGGCATTCGGGCTGCTCGGCATCCTCGCGGCCCTCGCGCGTCCGGTAGCGCGGCCGGCCCACGTACTCCCGCCGGTCGCAGCCGTCGCCGCGGGGGCGGCGGCGTTGCTCGCGATGCGCGGCGCGATCGCGACGTCGCGTACCTCGACGGGTGCGCCCGAGGCCCAGGCACCGTGGATGCTCGACCGGCGACGCCTCCTGCTCACGGGCGCGGTGGGTGTCACGGTCGCGGCGACCGCGGGGGGGGTCGGAAACCTGTTCGCCCGGCGATTCCGAGCCGACGGATCCCGGGCGGCGGTGCGCATCCCACCCGTGGTGAGCCGGGCGGGCTCGGTGCGCGACGCCCAGATCGACGTGCCCGGACTCGGACCGTTCCTCACGCCGAACGAACGCTTCTACCGGGTCGACACGGCGCTGCTCGTGCCGGCGGTCATGGCGGAGGACTGGCGCCTGCGCCTCCACGGGTCGGTTGAGCGCGAGATCACCCTCGACTACGAGCGGCTCCTCGCGCGTCCGCTGATCGAGCGCGACATCACGCTCACCTGCGTCTCGAACCCGATCGGCGGCCGTTACGTGGGGAACGCGCGGTGGATCGGCGCCCCGCTCCGAGATCTCCTGGAGGAGGCCGGGCCGCTGCCCGGCGCGGATCAGATCGTGAGCCGGTCGGTCGACGGGTTCACGATCGGGACGCCGACCGCGGTGGCGATGGACGGCCGAGACGCGATGCTCGCCGTCGCGATGAACGGCGAGCCGTTGCCGCTCGCGCACGGCTTCCCCGTCCGGATGATCGTCCCGGGCCTGTACGGCTACGTCTCGGCCATGAAGTGGCTCGTCGACATCGAGCTCACCACCTTCGACGCGTACGACCCGTACTGGGTGCAACGCGGGTGGGCCGAACGCGCCCCGATCAAGACGATGTCGCGCATCGACACGCCGTCGCCCTTCCTCGACCTGCGGGCGGGCGAGATCCCGATCGCCGGCGTCGCGTGGGCGCAGCACGTCGGGATCGATCGGGTCGAGGTCAGCGTCGACGATGACTCATGGGCCGCGGCCGAGCTCGCGGGCGAGGACACGGTCGACACCTGGCGGCAGTGGGTCTACCGCTGGAACGCGACACCCGGCGACCACCGGCTGCGGGTCCGGGCGACCGACCGGAGCGGGGAAACGCAGACCGCCGATCGCGCCGAGCCGTTCCCCGACGGCGCGACCGGTCATCACGAGATCGTCGTCCGGGTCGAGTGACGCGGACGGGAGAGGAGGAGCGATGGGAGGAGCGAGGCGTCTGGCGATCGCGCCGGCGCTGCTGGCCGCGTTGCTCGTGGCGGCGGCGTGCGGCGACGAAGGGGATGACGGCGACGCGGGTGAGGCCGGGGCCGCCGCGGCTCCGTTCGGAGCGGCGTGCTCGGACGTGCCCGCTGAGGGCGCCGGCAGCTTCGAGGGGATGATGACGCAGCCGGTGGTGACCGCGGCGGGAGAGAACCCGCTGCTGACCTCGCTGGTCGAGGATCTCGAGCTAGCCGGGCTCACCGACACGCTGAACACGGCCGAGGACCTCACCGTGTTCGCGCCGACGAACGATGCGTTCACGGCCGCTGGCGAGGCGGACCCCGAGGGGATGGAGATGATGATGGCCGATCCGACGGGGGAGTTCGCCGCACTGCTCTCGTACCACGTGGTCGAGGGCCAGATCGCGCCGGACCAGCTCTCGGGCGAGCACGAGACGCTGCAGGGCGCCACGCTCAGCGTGGAGGGAAGCGGC
>DATFEU010000164.1:0-4745 GCA_035250725.1 Actinomycetota bacterium | reverse complement strand
CGGATGCCGTAGGCCTTGGCCTCGTAGCTGGCCGCGAGGACGACCCCGCCCCCGACGATGACCGGCCGGCCGCGGAGCGCGGGGTCGTCCCGCTGCTCGACCGACGCATAGAAGGAGTCGGCGTCGGCGTGGAGGATCGTGGCCTCGTTCCGCACCGCCGGATCGTCACATCCGGCGATGACAGCGAACTACGGGCCGGAGGGGATCATGGCCTGCCCATCGGGTCTGGGCTCAAGCCGCCCGGAAGCCGCCGCCGTTCGCGCGGACCCGATGCGGGCACCGCCTTTGGGGTTGCGGGCGGTGGCCGTGCCTACACTCCGGCGATGAAGATCGGGGTGATCCTGCTCGCGGCCGACGACGTGGGGAAGCCGACGCCGCGGTGGCCGGCGGTCCGATCGTTCGCGCAGGCGGCGGAGGCGCACGGACTCGACTCCGTGTGGATGTACGACCACTTCTTCTACCGGCCGTCGTCCGGACGCATCGAGGGACAGCACGAGGCCTGGACGATCGTGAGCGCGGTCGCCGCCGTGACCGAACGGGTCGAGATCGGGACGCTGGTGGTCTGCACGAGCTTCCGGAGCCCGGCGCTCGTGGCGAAGATGGCCGCGTCCGCCGACGAGGTGAGCGGCGGCCGCCTGATCCTCGGTCTCGGCGCCGGATGGCACGACGCCGAGTACGACGCGTTCGGCTTCCCCAAGGACCACCGCGTCGGCCGCTTCGAGGAGGCCTTGAGCATCGTCGTGCCGCTGCTGCGCGGCGAGACGGTCTCGTTCGAGGGCCGTTACTACGAGGCTCGCGACGCCGTGCTCGTGCCCGCACCCACGCGACCGATCCCGGTGCTCGTGGCGGCGTTCGGACCGCGGATGCTGCGGCTCGCGGCCCGGCATGCTGACGCGTGGAACACCGCGTGGTTCGGGGCGCCCGACGACCGACTCGCCGAGCACCTCCACGCGATGGAGACCGCGCTCGAGGTGGAGGGCCGCGACCCTGCGACGCTCGCCCGGACGGTCGGGATGGAGGTCGTCGACGTCGAGCGCTATCCGAACGTTCCGGATGACGAGGACGAGGACCGATCCTTCCGGGGGTCCGTCGACGACCTGGCCCGCGCGATCGACGACTACGATGCGCTCGGCATCGACCATCTCATCGTGCTGTTGCAGCCGATGACGGAGGCCTCGCTCGAACGGCTCGCCGACGCGCTGGCGCGCCGCTAGGTGGCGAGCTCCTCGTCCGGCGACGCGCCTGCGGTCAGAAGTTCTCCCAGAGGCCGACCACGTTGCCCTCGGTGTCCTTGAAGTAGGCGAACGCGCCGAGGTTCGGGATCTCGGTCCGTGGCGCAACGACGCTGCCGCCACCCGCCTCGACCTTCTTCAGGGACTCGTCGATCGCGTCGACGCCGATCGTGATCACCGGCGAGGCCGGGGCCTCGGGGCTCCGCACGAAGAGCCCACCGTTGATCGCGCCCGGTTCCGTGGGGAGCCTGGTCTGCTGGTCGAAGGGGGTGGTGATCATGGACGTGTAGATGTTCCCGTCGCCCATGTCCGCGTCCTCCAGCTCCCATTCGAAGGCGGACCGGTAGAACTCCTTCGCCCGCTCCCGATCGTCCGCCGGGATCTCGAAGTGCACGACCTTGTCCATGCGCGGCCTCCTTCCGGTCGTCCCATGCCGGGGACACCACCGTAACACCCGTGGTCCGCGCCGTGCCTTGCACATCGGCCCGGGCCCGGTCACCGCCCGTGGTAGGCCTCCCGCTCCGCCTCCACGATCTCGGAGCGCAGCCGCCTCCACCCGTCCCGCTCGAGCAGGAGGGAGACGGAGGTCCCGAGCACGAGCGCCCAGAAGAACGAACCGAGACCGAGCAGCTTCATCTCCGAGAGCGAGATCGCGAACGCGAACACCGGCCCGACCACGAGCGGACCCTTCGCGATCTCCCTGATCGCCCCGATCAACCCGCCGAGGAGCGCCAATCCGGCCATCGTCAGCAACAGCGTCGAGGGGACGAGCACCGCGAGCGCCGCGGCGGTGCTCGCGAAGACCGCGATGAGCAGGCCCGCCGAGACCGGGAGGAAGACCGAGCGGTAGCGGATCTCTCGCGGGCCCGCCTCCGGGCTCGCTGTGAGCAGCACGGGCGGCAGCGCGAGCGAGACCGCGACCGGCCCCCAGAACGAGCCGACGATCGTCCCGATGCCGCTCACGACGTTCAACACGGTCTCCGGCGGACGGAAGCCCTGGCTCCGCATGTAGATCACGGACGGGATGTTCGCCTGGACCGTCGTGAGCGCCACGAGCACCGGGGTCGCGGTGACGATCGCGGCGACGTCGAAGGTGGGCCGGACGATCTCGAGGCTCGGCAACGAGAACGAGGACGGGAAGGACCCGAGCTGCCCGGTCAACGCCGCCACCACGATCCCGGCGACGAAGGCCGCGAGGATCGGCGGCACCCGGGTGCCGAACAGGCGCTGGCTGAGGAGGTACGCGAGGAGGGCGGCCCCGATCATCGCCGGGATCTCGAGAGGGATCGAGCCGTCGTCGTTCGACGTGCTGAGGGAGGTGAAGACGCCGGCGACGAACGGCATCACCGCCCCGGCGATCAGGCCGTAGACGATCGGCGCTGGGATCCACTCCGCGATCAACGTCGTGAGCCCCAGGACGGCCGCCGCCAACACGACCGCACCGGCGACGATCGACGCGCCCACGAGATCCGAGAAGGAGACCTGGTCCCCGAGCGAGACGAAGAAGATGATCGCGAAGATGTTCCCGGTGACGAGGAGCGGCATCCGGTATCGGAGCGTCAGGACGAGGGCGATCAGCGTCGGGAGCCCGTAGAGCATCGCGATCCAGGCGCTCGTCTCGGCCGCCGGCAGGTCGAGCCCGTTGGGACCGGCGGCGGTGAGGACGATGCCCAGCACCGCGAAGTAGACGATCGTGGGGGCGATCGAAACGACGATCGCCGGCAGCGACCGCCGGAACTCCATCGACCATCCGTCCACGATCGCTCCCGACCGGTCTTCGGAGACTGCGTCTTCCTCTGCTACCGCGTCACGTAACGGCCTCGAGGACGACGACCGGGATCTCCCGGTCGGTCTTCTTCTGATAGCCGTCGTAGTCGGGCCAGATCGCCGCCATCTCCTTCCATCGCCGTGCCCGTTCGCTCGCCGTTGCCGTCCTTGCCCGCGCCGTGAACGTCTCGGGACCGACCTGCACGCGGACCTCCGGGTCCGCGACGAGGTTGAGGTACCAGGACGGATGGTGCTTGCCCCCGCCCGTCGAGGCGACCACGATGAGATCGTCCCCGGCCCTGCCGTAGATCAGCGCCGTCCGGCGGAGCTTGCCGGACCGGCGGCCGCGCGTGGTGAGCAGGAGGGTGTCGACCCCGTTCCAGTGATGGCCCTTCTTCCCGCCGCTTTCGACGTAGTCGCGGATGTGCTTGCGGACCCACCCCTTCGGGCTGTCGTAGACCCGCTCCGCCACCGCCGCACCTCGCTCGCTCCGACCACCGCACCGTACCGGATGCGGCTCGGCACGAACGCCGGGAGGCGGGCCGTATGCTCGGGCCCATGCGGGAGCTCGACCGCGAGCAGCGGTTGCTCACGACCGGCTAGCCATGGGGGCGGCGGACAGCCCCACGATCCGCTACCGCCGCCACAAGCGGCGACTCGCGATCCACGCCGGCGTGTTCGCGATCGTGAACGCGTTCTTCGTCGGCCAGTGGCTGCTGCTGCGGAACGAGCGGCTCGAGGGCATCGACCCGCGCGACCTCGCGTCATTCTGGCCGGTCTGGCTGATGCTGCTCTGGGGCGTGTTCCTCGGGATCCACGGGCTGTACGTCTGGTCGCGCAAGCCGATCGTCGAGGTCGAGCCGGCGCCGGTCAGCTGGCGGACGGGCCGGGCGGTCCGCACGGTGGTGTTCACCGACATCGTCGGGTCCACCGAGCGGGCGCGGGAGCTGGGCGACCGCGGATGGAGGTCGCTGCTCCAACGGCACGACCGCCTCGCCGACGAGCTCGCCAAGCGCTACCGAGGCCGGGTGATGAAGCACATGGGCGACGGGCAGCTCGCGGTCTTCGAGTCCCCGAACGAGGCGATCCGGTTCGCGGAGGCGCTGCGCGAGGAGCTCCGAGGCGTCGGCCTCGCCGTTCGCGTGGGGATGCACGTCGGCGAGGTCGACCTGCAGCGCCGCGACGTCGCCGGGATCGGCGTGCACATCGCCTCGCGCGTCATGAGCGAGGCGGAGCCATCGCAGATCCTCGTTTCCAGGACGGTGCGCGACCTGGTCGGCGGCTCGGACATCGCGTTCGTGGACGCGGGGACCAGGCAGCTGAAGGGGTTCGAGGGCGAGTGGCAGCTGTTCGCCGTCGCCGACGCCCGAGGCGAACGCTAGGACGCGGCTCGGCGATCGGCCGAGCGGGTGCCCGTCGCCAGCAGGTCCTCGACGGATGCGAGCGTTCGACGCTGTTCGAGGAGCCACTCCTCGAGCCGCTCGAGATGCAGCTCGAGGTAGCGGTGGACGAGTTCGGGCTCGGCGCTGGTCACGATCGTTCGGATCTCCTCCGCGGGCATCCGGCTCTCCCGGAGCAGCGCTGCGGCCCGGATCAGCGAGGAGACGTCCGGCCCATCGGGCTCGACGGACCCCGTCGGAGGCCGGCGCACCGCGTGCATCAACTCATCACTCCCACGGCTCCTTCGACCCCGGCGACGGGCGGAACTCATCGGCCCGCCGCTCACTTGGGCTACGGAGCCGGCTC
>DATFEU010000144.1:0-18269 GCA_035250725.1 Actinomycetota bacterium | reverse complement strand
CGTGACCGCCGCGGCCTCGTACCCAGGCGTCGCCGGCGTGAGGATCTCGAGCACCTCGCGTTGTTCCAGGCGGGCCGTCTCGCCGATCACCTGCAAGAGGCGCTCCTGCCCGGTCTCCTGCAGCCGGGCCTCCGCGTCCTCGCGCGACAGGTAGCACCCGAGGTTCTCGCCCGCGGAGCTCAGCACGCAGTACTCGGCGTCCGAATGTCGAACGCTCAGCTCCGAGAGCAGGGTCTCGGCCTCTTGGGTGGTGGGAAAGCACGCGGGGCCGAGATCGCTCGACAGCGGGGTATCTCCCTCACCGACGATACAGAAGGTTTGTGTCTCCTCGGTCTGGACCGCCGCGAGTTGAATCTTGGCTTCCTCGCGCGTGGGGTAGCACGGCGGCTCTTCGCCGGCCACCTCGCCCGAGAAGCAGAACTCGCCTTGTTCCCTCTGGATCGTGACCTCTTGGAGCGCGGCGTCGGCCTCTTCCTGGGTAGCGAAGCACGCAGGAGCTTCTCCGAACGCCTCTCCGGAGAGGCAGACCGACGTCACCACGGGCTCGACGGTGGCGTCGCCGAGTTCCGTGTCGGCCGGCTGCTCCCGATCGAAGCACCCGTACGTGACTCCGTCGGCGTCGGCGACGCAGTACTGGGTCTTCTCCCGCTCCTCGACCGTGCCTCGAGCCAGCCCCGGGATCTGGACCTCGATCGTGTCCCCCGTCACGAACAGGAGGGGCTCGGCGGTCCCGAACGCGTCGATCCGGCCCCGGATGTTCTCGAGCGCCTGGTCCATCACGTCGGCCGGTGTGTCCTCGGGCGCCGAGAGGATCACCGAGATGCCGCCCTTCAGGTCGAGGCCGAGGACCGGGCGCGTTCCGGTCACCACGAGGGCGATGCCGCCCAGGACGAAGAGCAGGACGAAGACGATGGACGTCCAGAGCGCGCGGGGCCTCTTCACCGACGACGGCTCCCGGCCCGGCTCATGCCAGCTCCGCTCCGTTGATGAGGAGCTTGAACTTGCAGTCGAGCACCTCGGCCGCGAGGCGGCACAGTTGCATGCGGCCGAGGAAGATCTCGAAGTACTCCATGACCTGGCTGATCTGTGTGTCGATCGTGAGCTCCAGGCTCACGGTCTTCGCCGCCGAGTCGACCCGGAGGAACGACTGCTCGGCCGCGAAGTTCACGCGGTCGTGGATGTCGAACTCGATCTGCCCGGACTTGCGTACCCGGCTCCGATGCACGTCGGACTTGTCGGCCAGGATCACGGCCGCCGAGACCGGTGAGACCGCGTACCCGTTGTCCTCCTCGTGGTTCGCGATCGCGGAGACGATCAGCGCGAGGTCGGCGGGGGGGACCCGGTCGCGGAGCGACTGGTAGACGAGCACGGCTCCGGTCTGCCCATGCGCGTACCGGCTGATCATGTTGCCGACGTCGTGGAGGTAGCCCGAAACGCACGCGAGGTTCGCCGTGTGCTCGTCGAACCCGGCGCGCGACAGGACGTTGTACGCGATGCGCGCGGTGAGGTTTGCGTGGCGGAACCCGTGCTCGGTGTACCCGAGGCCCTCCATCACCCGGTCGGCCGCGGTGATGAACGACGAGAGCTCGGGATCGTCCTGGACCAGGTCGAGGGTGATCCCTTCGGGCTCGACCGCCGGTTCGACCGCCGGCTCGATCGGGCGCGCGCCGGGCGCTGCTTCCGTGCTCACGGTTCCCGGTCGACCCCTTCGTCCTCGGGCTCGCCGTCCTCGTCGTACTGGTCTTCGACGAAGCGCTGCGCGATCCCCTGCCGGACCATCCGCACCCGGGTGCCTGGTGCGATCTCGACCGTGACGGTTCCCTCGTCGTCGTCGATCTCGACGATCGTGCCGTAGATGCCGCCGGTGGTCATGACCTCGTCGCCCACCTCGAGCGAGGCGAGGAGCGTCTGCTGCGCACGCTGACGGTTGCGCTGTGGACGGATGAGCAGGAAATAGAAGCCCACGATCATGAGGACGGGGAGCGCAAGGCCGATCAGCGAACTGCCGCCCTGCTCTTGGGCAAGGATCCCGAACACCATGGTTTGACGAGCCTCCTCCGGGGTGACGAGGCAGCATACAGGCTACCGCTCGGTTCGCCGCCGTTCGGAGTCGGGTTCAGCCGAGCGGGAGCGCCCCTTCGCGCGCGACGCCGAGGTGTCGGTAGGCGCGCTCGGTGGCCAGGCGGCCCCGCGGGGTGCGCTGGAGGAGCCCGAGCTGCAGCAGGTAGGGCTCGACGACGTCCTCGACCGTGTCGGTCTCCTCCCCGACCGCGGCCGCCAGGGTGGAGAGGCCCACCGGTCCGCCCCCGAACTTCGTCACGATCGTCGAGAGGATCGCAAGGTCGAGCTTGTCCAGACCCTCCTCGTCCACCTCGAACAACTCGAGGCCGGCCCGGGCGACCTCGTCGGTGATCTCTCCGTCGTGGCGGACCTCCGCGAAGTCCCGGACCCGCCGCAGGAGGCGGTTCGCGACCCGGGGCGTGCCCCGGGAGCGCCGGGCGATCTCCTGCGCCCCCTCGACGTCCACGCTGACCGAGAGGATCCCCGCCGAACGCTGGACGATCGCGACGAGGTCATCGACGGAGTAGTAGTCCAGTCTGGGGGAGAACCCGAACCGTTCGCGCAGCGGCAGCGTGATGCGGCCCGGCCGGGTCGTCGCACCCACGAGCGTGAACCTGGGCAGGTCGAGCCGGATGCTCCGGGCGCTCGGCCCCTTGCCGAGCACGACGTCGAGCTTGAAGTCCTCGAGCGCCGGATACAGCACCTCCTCGACGGCGCGCGGCATCCGGTGGATCTCGTCGACGAACAGGACGTCGCCCTCCTCGAGGTTCGTGAGGATCGCCGCCAGGTCGCCCGGGCGGTCGAGCGCCGGCCCGGACGTCGGCTGGAATCCGACGCCGAGCTCGTTGGACACGATGCCGGCGAGCGTCGTCTTGCCGAGCCCCGGGGGGCCCGAGAACAGGAGGTGGTCGACGGTCTCGCCGCGGGCCCGCGCCCCGTCGACGAGCAGCGCGAGCTGCTCCTTGATCCGCTCCTGCCCGACGAATTCGTCGATCCTCCGCGGGCGGAGCGCGGCGTCGAACTCGCGCTCCTCCTCGGGCACCTCGGCGTCGACGATCCGCGGTTCGTCGGTCACGTCGCGCATCACCCTACCCCCGTCCCACCCGCTGCAGCGCGTCCCGCAGGAGGTCCTCCACGGAGCGGTCGCCGTCGGGCGCGAGGCCGTGCGTCGCCTCGCTCGCCTCCTGCGGCGAGAGGCCCAGCGCGAGCAGCGCCTCGCGGACGTCCGCGAGCGGGCCGTCGACGATCACGATCTCGTCGCCGCCGAGCTTGTCCCTCAGGTCGAGCGCCACCCGCTGGGCGACCTTCTTGCCGACCCCGGGGACCACGGTGAGCGCCGCGACGTCGCCGGAGGAGACCGCGCGCCGGAGCGCGTCCGGCGTCATGACCGAGAGGAACGAGAGCGCCACCTTCGGGCCGATGCCGTTCACCGTGACGAGGAGGTCGAACAGCTCGCGCTCGTCCGCGCTCGCGAACCCGTACAGGACCATCGCGTCGTCGCGGACGACCATCCGCGTGTACAGCCTCGCCGGCCGACCCACCGGCGGGAGCTTCGAGAGCACGGAGGCCGGGACGAGCGCCTCGTAGCCGACGCCGCCCACCGAGATCACGACGCGGCCACCAGAGCGCTCGGCGACGTCGCCCTCGAGGAACGAGATCACGTGGCCGCCGCCTGCCTCAGCCGGGACTGGGTCAGGTGGCAGAGCGCGATCGCCACGGCGTCGACGGCATCCGGCTCGTTGGGCAGATCGCGCAGGCCGTGGAAGCGTTCGAGCGCGTCACGGACCTGTGCCTTGCTGGCATTCCCCTGACCGGTCACCGCCATCTTCACCTCGAGCGAGCCGTACTCCTCCACCGGCAGGCCTGCCTCGGCGGCGGCGAGGAGCGCCACCCCGCTCGCCCGCGCGACGCCCATCGCGCTCACGTGGTTCTTGTTCCACGCGAGCCGCTCGATCGCGACCGAAGCGGGGCTGTGCGCGGCGATCGCGTCGCGGACCGCCTCATAGAGGACTCGGAGGCGTGAGCTCTCGGGGAGGTTCGATGGGGTCCGAACCGTCTGGGCGGAGAGCAGGACCGGGCTGCGGTCCCTGCGGGCGACCGCCCCCAGGCCGAGCGCGGACACGCCCGGGTCGACCCCGAGCACGCAGGAATCGAACACCTGTTCAGTCTGTTCGATGCCCGAGGCCCGGTCAATCACCAGCAGCTACGTCCACGCCTCACGCGCCGACGCCCTCGGTCAGCTCGACCAGCGACCGTTCGACGCCCTCGGCGAGCTCGGGGAGCTCAGGGATCGTGTCGCGGTCCGCGCACAGGCCGATCGCGATCCGTCCGGCGAACGAGATCGCGCTGACACGGAGTGCGTGGTGCGGGGCGATCTCTGCGAGCGAGTAGACCTCCCGGATCTGCCCTCCGGCGAGGTAGTGCGTGCCCGCGGGACCACGCACGTTCGAGACGGAGAGGGCGAAGATGTGCGGGTTCGACGCGATGCGGTGCGCCAGGTCGAACAGGTGCTTCGACACGTGCCCGACGTCCGCGAAGACCGCGTACAGCTGCTCGGCGTCGTGATCCTGCTTCCGGGCCTGCATCTGCTCGTTGACGGCCAGCACGCGCCGGGCGGCGTCCGCCTCCTGGACGGGGAGGTCGATGTTCACGAAGGAGTCCCGGTTCGGGACCGCGCCGGGCGCCTCGCCCTCTCGATGCATGCTCACCGGCACCTGGACGCGCAGCCGCCCGATCGAGCCGTGACGTGCCTCGAGCCACCGCCGCAGCCCGCCCGCGACCACGCCGAGCAGGAGGTCGTTGATCGTCACGCCTTCGCCAAGGGCATGCGATGCGCGATGAACGGCGTCGAGCGGATGGTCGACGAACGCGACCTGACGCCTCCGCCCCACCGGCGCGTTCATCGGCGAGGTCCCGCGTTCGGGTACGAGCTCGCGCCGCAGAGCGCTCGGGGCGCCGCGGAGCTCCTCGAGGCTCTCGCGCATACGGCGGCGCGACGCGACCCGTCGCCCGATCCGATGGGCGGTGTCGCCGACCGCGTGGGCCCGGTCCGACAGGGCGGCCGCGATCAGCATGTTCGAGGTGGGCAGCGGCTCGGCGGGGGGGAGGGGCGGGGGGTCGGGCTCGGGGTCGGTCGAGTCGCTCCAGAGCAGCGCCGAGCCGATCGACACCGCCGCCTGCCCGTCGGCCATCGCGTGGTGGATGCGCCAGATGACGGCCCTCGCGCCGTCCTCGAGGGGCTCGACGACGTCGATCGCCCACAGCGGCCGATCGCGCGGCAGCCGCTCCGCCATCAGCCCGGCGACGATCTCGCGCAGCTCGCCATCCCCGACAGGGCCGGCGACGGGCACCGCACGGACGTGCCGGCGAACGTCGAAGCTCGGGTCGTCTGCCCATACCGGCGCGTCGAGGCGGAAGGGAGTGGCCACGATCCGCCGCCGACAGCTCGGCGCGAGCGCGATGCGACGCGCGATCCGGTCGCGGAGGTGCCCGACGCCGTCGCCGGTCCGCTCGGCGATCACGACCTTGCACGTGTGCCCGACGATCGACTTGGACTCGAGTGCGAGGATGCGGGAGTCTTCGGGCGACAGCCTCTCCGCCATCTCATCGGTTCTATCACGACATCGAACGACCCGGCTGCGACGTGCGACTAACGCTTGGCGGGAAGCGAGCGCGCGTAGGTCGCTCCGAGCGTCACCCACTTCGCGAGCTGTCGCTTCGTCCGCAGCTCCTCCGGTGCGACGCGGAGCCATCCCTGCATCTGCCGGCCCCGCATCTCCATCGGACGCGCGCTCGTCGACGCGACGATCGAGTCCGACTGCTCCGGGTCGACCCGGACCAGGACCCCACCTTGACCGCTGGCGGCGACGGCCAGATGGCCCCCGACCAGGAAGGCGAGTCCCCCGAACATCTTCTGCTCGGTCAGACCGGGCTCGCCGGCGACGAGCTCCCGGATACGGGCAGCAAGGGCCTCGTCGTACGCCATGACAGCGATGCTACGCCTGCGTCCGGCACGGGCGCTCCGCGACTAAGACGTTCCCCAGTCCGCATGCTTCGCCAGTGCGTCCGAAGCGCCGCCCACCATGCGCAGACCCGTACCGTCGGGGCGAACCATGTGGATCTGGGCCCGATCGTCAGGGCCGAGGAGGCTGAACACGATCCACGCTCCGTCCGGAGACCACGACGGGTTCACGGCGCCGGTACCCGGGTCCAGGGTGAGCGGGACCCGGTGGAGCCCGGACCCGTCCGGCCGCACGAGGTACAGCTGTCCGAAGGGGCGCTGGAACACGATCCAGGCGCCGTCCGGGGACCACCCGTGGTCGCCGAACGTGTAGCCCCACGGCGTGATGCGGCGTGGGGCGGAACCGTCCGCCCCCATCACGAACAGCGCGCCGGACCCGGGGGGGCTGACCCCCTCGTTGGTGTCGAAGAAGCTCAGACGCGTCCCGTCGGGCGAGAATCGCGGCGGCGAGACCGGGCCGCGCAGGAGCAGGCGCAACCCGCCTCCGTCCGAGGCGCGCACGGAGTAGATCCCGTCCAGTCCCGGGTGGCCGTCCTGACCGAACCCCTCGAGGGCGATCCTCGTCCCGTCCGGCGACACGTCTCCGCACCCCAGGTTCAGGTCGGGGTTCCGAGTGGCGTCGAGCGGACGGAGGTTCGACCCGTCGGGGTCGACGGCGGCGGGACGCAGCGGCGCCCCTGGTCCGGCAGCGTCGTCGTTGGTGATCAGGATCCCGCTCCCGTCCGGATACCAGACCGCACACGTCGTCCGGATACCGAGGTCGCGCTCGTCGGTGCCGTCCGGGCGCACCGTGTACCAGCGCGCGCGCTGCGCCCTGTCGTCCCAATCGCCGTACAGGATCCGGCCGCCCGGTGCGGTCAGGGTCCCCAGGGTCGCCCGATCGATCGGCGAGAGCGCCCGAACCGAGAACACGATCGCCGCGGCGGCTACCCCGAGGCCGAGGAGCCCCGCGCCGACCCTGCGATTCCGGGTCTTCCGGGCCCGCGACCGCTCGAACCGCGCGAAGGACCGGCGGTCGGATTCGGTCGACCCCAGGTCGTCGATCTCCCTGCGGAAGTCCTGTCCTGCGCGGCGACCTCGGGCGTCGAGCGTCATGCCTCGTCCTCCTCGTCCGATCGCAGCCGTCGAGCCAGGGACTGCCGTCCGTTGTGCAGATGCCGCTTCACGGTGCCGAGCGTCACGTCGAGGATCTCGGCGATCTCGGCAACCGACCGGTCCTCCAGGTAGTAGAGCGCAACGACCTGGGCCTGCCGCCGAGGCAGCGACCGGATCGCCGCCCAGAACTCCGGGTCCCCCTGGGCGAGGTCCGGCAGCGCCTCCTCGCGTCCGAACGCGATGCGGGCGAGCGCCTTCCCCTCGGTTGCTCGGCGACGGAGGGCCGAAACAGAGAGGTTCGCCACGACCCTGCGGACCCAGGCGCCCGGCTTGTCGTACAGGCCGATCCGATCCCAATCGCGATGGGCCGCCATGAATGCCTCCTGGGCGATGTCCTCGGCGCCCCATCGGGAGCCCGAGAGCGCATAGGCGAGACCGACCACACCCAGGTACTCCCGGACATAGAAATCCTCGAAGCCTTCCGGCACCGGCCGGATCACCCGTTCCGAACGCTCCAGCACGAGCCTGCTCCTCGCCGCGACTGGCGGGCCGATCACCAACATCTTCACCCGCGGAGTCACTCGCGCGAAGGCGCACCCAGGTTGATGATCCGGAGCCTTCTGTGGTCCGTGGGTCCGAGAACGCGCCGGCAGCCACCGAAGGAGCAGGCTCCGGTAGCCGACGGCGCAGATCTGGGCGGAGCCTCAACCGGTCGGTGGAGGCATCCCCCAATCCGGGTTGTCGTCGAGACCGCCGTTCGTCAACCGGAAGAGGTCGCTCCCATCCGCGTTCACGGTGTAGACGTTCTCGTAGAAGCCTGCAGGCGCCGACGGGTCGAGTGTCGATCGGACGAACACGATCTTCGTGCCGTCCGGCGACCAACTGGGGCTGTAGCACCCGAAGGACCCGGGATCCGAGAGCGGGCCACCACAGGTCCCTTCGATCTCCAGCTGGTGACGCGAACTACCGTCGGCGTTCATCACCCAGATCTCCTTGTGGTGGTCCGGGGTCTCGCGGACCACGAACAGGATCTGGCTCCCGTCGGGAGACCAACTGCCGCCGAAGATGTCATCTACGAGCTGATCGCGCCCCGAGAGCCGACGGAGCCCCGAGCCGTCGACGTCAACCACGAAGATCCCGGCCCCGCCCTTCTCATCCGACCGGACGAAGACGAGACGGCCCCCATCGGGTGAGAAGTCGCCGCTGGGGATGTCCTCCCCTCGAGGGTTGGACGTGATCTGCTCCAGGCCGCCCCCGTCGGAGGAGCGGACCCAGTAGATGCCGTTGCGGCTCGGATCCTCTACCCCGTAGCCCTCGCAGGCGACCCGTTCGCCGTCGGGGGTCCAGGCACCGCCGCAGAAGAGCTCGACGGCCGGATCCGGCGGCGCGAGGCCGCGCAGCTCCCCGGTGCTGGGGTCGAGGAAGTGCGCGACCATCCCGTCGCTGCAGCAGAAGATGTGGATCTCCGTCCCGTCGGGCGACCAGCGAGCACTCTCCGACCCCCCCTCGAGAAACAACCGCTCCTCGTCGCTCCCATCGGGGTTGATGGTGTACGTGACAGCGTTTCCGGTCCCCGGCTCGCCGCGATTGAACACGATCCGGCCGATCGAACCCGCGGGGTCCTCGGTCGGGCCGGTCGATGCGGGTCCGATCGGTTGCGCCGGGTCCTCATCGCCGCCGCCGCACGCCGCGAGACTCAGGGCCGTGAGCGCAGCCAGCGCGGTGATCCACCTCCGCTTCATCGGTCTCCTCGCATGCCGTCCGTCGCGAGTCACTCGCGGATGCGGCACGACAGGTTGAGTCCAGGTTCGAACGGACTTGGACGGATTCGAGCTGCGGATCAGCCCAGTTCGGCCATCACCGATTCCGGGATGTCGAAGTTCGCGTAGACGTTCTGGACGTCGTCGAGCTCCTCGAGCGCCTCGAGCAGCGCGAGCACCTTCCTGGCCTGGCCGCCTTCGACCGGGACGGTGTTCTGGGGCAGCATCGTGAGCTCGGCCGAGAGCATCGGGATCCCCGCACCCTCCACCGCATCGCGCACCGCGCTGAACGCCGAAGGGTCCGTCGTGATCTCCCACGTGCTCTCGGCGTCGTTCAGGTCCTCGGCGCCGGCCTCGAGCACGATCTCGAGCAGCTTCTCCTCGTCGGGCGCCGCGGACTTCTCGATCTGGATCGAGCCCTTGCGTGAGAACATCCACGCGGTGCTGCCGCTCTCGCCGAGGTTGCCGCCGTTGCGGGTGAACGCGTGCCGGACGTCCTGGCTCGTCCGGTTGCGGTTGTCGGTGAGGGTCTCGACGAACATCGCGACGCCCCCGGGGCCGTAGGCCTCGTAGGTGACCTCCTCGTACCTCGCCCCGCCGGCGAGCTCACCGGTCCCGCGCTTGATCGCGCGCTCGATGTTGTCCGTCGGCACCGACGCGTCGCGCGCCTTATCGACCGCGGAGGCGAGCGTCATGTTGCCGTCGACGCTGCCACCGCCCTCCCGGGCGGCCACCTCCACCGCTCGGAGCAGCTTGGCGAACAGGTTGCTGCGCTTGGCGTCCGCCGCGCCCTTCTTGCGCTTGATCGTCGACCACTTCGAATGACCGGACACGTCAGGCCTTCCCCAGGAGGTACGCGTGGAGCCCCGTCTCGCCGGCGAGCTCCGGGTGGAACGACGCCAGGAGCAGGTTCCCCTGCTCGAGCACGACGGGGCGTCCCTCGAGCGACGCGAGCACCCGGACGTCGTCGCCCACGGCCTCGACGATCGGCGCGCGGATGAACACGCCGCGGACGGGATGTTCGACGCCGTCGACCTCCAGGTCGGCCTCGAACGAGTCGACCTGGCGGCCGTACGCGTTCCGTCGCACGGTGACGTCGACCAGGCCGAGGAGCGGCTCGCCGTCCTCGACCCGTTCGGCCATCACGATCATGCCGGCGCACGTGCCGAGGATCGGCATCCCCGCGATCGCCCGTTCGACGATCGGCTCGACCAGTCCCGCGCTCCGGGCGAGCTTCGAGATCGTGGTGGACTCGCCCCCCGGGATCGCGAGCACGTCGACGCTCGCGAGATCGGAAGGGATGCGCACCTCGACCGGCGACGCGCCGAGTTCCGAGAACACGCGGGCGTGCTCCCGGAAGTCGCCTTGCAGCGCGAGGACCCCGGCTTTCATGAGGTCTCCATCATAGGGACGGCGCCCCGACCACCGGCGCGACGGTGCGCCGCCCCTCGCGAAGGTGCCACCACCAGATCGCACCCGCCACGAGGACGACGGTGAGGCCGTTCACGGCCGCGCGGAGCGAGTCTCCGGCGTCGTTGCAGACGAAGAGGTCCTCGCCGAGCGTGGCCGGACACTCGGTCGCGAAGGCGGCGTCGGTCAGGGCGAACAGTGTGGCGACCACACCCCCGAGCGCGACGACGTAGGCAACGAAGGCCACCCCGTGGAAGTACAGCGACCGCCCCCAGAACACCCCCGACGGGATCGGTCCCTCTCGTTGCTTCGCCTGATCGAGATGCCACCAGACGGAGAGCCCACCCGGGATCGCGAACGCCAGTCCCTGAAGCAACGCCTTCCCCGAGTCTCGACCCACGCTCCCAGGATCGGGCCAGGCGAGCTGTCGCAGGGCGATGAGCGCCGCGATCGTGCCCCCGATGAAGAAGCCGACCGCAACGATCGCCGCGAGGTAGTAGTACAGCTGGGACAGCGCGTACGCGCCCCTGCCGGTGAACACACCGGCAGGTCCGGGCGGCCCCGGCGGGAGCGACGAGCCTACGGGGCGACTCACCAGCCGCGGGTCTGGAGCAGACCCTCCTCGCCGAGCTCCTTGATGTCGAGCCCGTGCATCGGCTCGCCGAGACCGCGCGAGACCTTCGCCAGCGCGTCGGGGTCCTGGAAGTGCGTGGTCGCCTCGACGATCGCGCGTGCCCGGGGGGCGGGATCCTCCGACTTGAAGATCCCCGAGCCGACGAACACGCCGTCGACGCCGAGCTGCATCATGAGCGCCGCGTCCGCCGGCGTCGCGAGACCCCCCGCGGCGAAGTTCACGACCGGCAGGCGGCCCTGCTCGGCGACCATGCGCACGAGGTCGACCGGCGCGCCCAGCTCCTTGGATGCGGTGACGAACTGCTCGGGGCGTGAGGCTCGCAAGGCTCCGATCTCTCGGAGGATCGTCCGCTGGTGCCGGACGGCCTCGACGACGTTGCCGGTACCCGCCTCACCCTTCGTCCGGATCATCGCGGCGCCCTCGGCGATCCGTCGGAGCGCCTCGCCCAGGTTCCGGGCGCCGCAGACGAACGGCACCGTGAAGGCCCACTTGTCGATGTGGTGCTCCTCGTCGGCGGGCGTCAGCACTTCGGATTCGTCGACGTAGTCGACGCCGAGGGCCTGGAGGATCTGCGCCTCGACGAAGTGACCGATCCTGGCCTTGGCCATCACGGGGATCGACACCACGTTCATGATCTCCTCGACCTTGGTGGCATCGGCCATCCGCGCCACCCCACCTTCGGCGCGGATGTCGGCGGGGACGCGCTCGAGCGCCATCACGGCGACGGCGCCGGCGTCCTCGGCGATCTTGGCCTGGTCGGCTGTGGTGACGTCCATGATGACGCCGCCCTTGAGCATCTCCGCCAGGCCGGATTTCACCCGGAAGGTGCCGGTCTCGCGCTCCACGGTTGCCTCCTCCCGAACACGCCTGCGACCTGTGAGTCTACCGCCGCACCTCGGGGCTTCCCTCGGGACGCCCCCGCGGACGAGACGTCCTCGCCCCTATCCTGTGGCGCGTGTCGGGTCCCCGCCGTTCCGTTCTTCTCCTCCTGGCCGGGTCGCTGCTCGCGACCGCCTGCCAGAGGGATCAGGTCGATGCGGCGTCCGGACCCCCGAGCCCCTCGACCACACCACCTCCCGCCACCACCACGCCCGGACCGAGCCACGCCGCTCACGACCGGCTCATCGGGAGGGCGCAGCGCCGGATCGATCACGTGATCTACCTGATCAAGGAGAATCGGACGTTCGACCACATGTTCGGCCGGTTCCCGGGCGCCGACGGCGTGACGACCGGCCTCACGTGCGACGGCCGCGAGGTACCGCTCGTCCGCGCCCCCGACGACACGCCCGGACCCGACCACTCCTTCGCCGGCGGCCTCGAGGCGATCAACGGCGGCAGGATGAACTGCTTCTCGGAGATCCACGGCGGACTGAACCTCGAGTCGTACGTGCAGTTCCGGCCCGACCAGATCCCCGCGTACTGGAAGTTTGCGAAGACCTACACACTCGCGGACCGCTTCTTCTCCTCGACCTACGGTCCGACGGGGATCGAGCACCTGTTCACGGTCGGCGCGACGACCGACCGGTTCACCGATCACGAGCGCGCGACGCCGCCCGGACAGTTCGGGACCAACGAGATCCCGCGCGAGTACTGCGAGGACCCGACCGAGCGGATGTGGTCGTTCCGCAGGCTCTCCCCCGCCGAGAAGATCGCGGCCTTCGAGGCCGAGGAGGCGGTGCGAATCTGGGAGCTGCAGAACAAGTACTGGTACCTGCGGCGCGCATGCACGGACATCGACACCCTGCCGGACCTGCTCGAACGCGCCGGCATCTCCTGGCGCTACTACCTCGGCGACAACGACTACATCAACACGCTCGCGCTGATCGAGCACATCGTGTTCGGACCGATGATCGACAAGGTCGATACGGACGACGACTTCTTCACCGACCTCGCGAACGGCGACCTCCCCGCCGTCTCGTGGCTGATCCCCGACGTGGGTGTCTCCGAGCACCCGGCCGCCGCCTCGATGTGCGAGGGCGAGAACTGGACCGTCGAGACCCTGAACGCGATCATGCGCAGCCCCGAGTGGCGGAACACGGCCGTGGTGATCACCTGGGACGACTTCGGCGGCTTCTACGACCACGTGCCGCCGCCGCACGTCGACCTCTACGGGTTCGGGCCGCGCGTCCCGATGCTGCTGATCTCGCCGTGGGCGAAACAGCGGCACATCACGAGCGACACGTTGGAGTTCTCGAGCGTGCTCAAGATGATCGAGACGATCTGGGACCTCCCCTCGCTCACGGCGCGCGACCGCCGGGCGAGCGACATGCTCAACCTGTTCGACTTCGAGGGCGAGCCGGCCCCGAAGACGATGCTGGAACCGAGGGACTGCAGCCTGGTGTCGTGAGCCCGGGGCTCAGCGCTCGAGCTCCAGGGAAACGGCGTTCGGGAGCAACTGCACCCACGTCCGGCCCGGAGCCAGCGCGATCTCCACGCCGTCTCGGGTGACGAACGTCGTCGGGTCCTTGAGGGACGGACGCTCCCACCGACCGACGACGACCTTGCCGTCGCGGAGCACGTACGCCTTGCCGGAGCCGGTGAGGGCGACGTTCGGCGAGTAGTTCCCGGCCGCGTCCGTGATCCCGCTCTGAGTGACCTCGACGACCTGGATCACGACGTTGCTCGCCGAGACCTGCTCGTCGCCTTCGAGCATGTGCGGGACGTCCCCGTGCGAACGGAACCAGGCGTGCTTCGCCGGGCGCCAGCTCCACACGACGTCGGAGACCGACGAATAGGGCAGGTGCGCGACGGTGGCCCGCCGCGCCTTGCCGTCCCACGCCTCCGCGTAGGTGAACAGCGCCTCGGGAGCACCCTTGGGGGTGCCGGCGGCCCTCAACAGGGCCTTCGTCGTCGTGTACAGGTCGTGCGGCGACGAACGCGCCGGGTCCCGGGTGTACGCATCGGCGGCGAGGATGTAGTTCACGTCGACGAGGCCGACGCGCGGCACCTCGTTCTTCACGGCGCCCACCCCTCCGGCGTAGCCGAACACGGCCGGCCCGAGCTGGCGCAGGTAGTCGGGGTCGGTCGTGCGGCCGCTCCGCACGGGGCCGACGCGATCGGATCCCCCACAGTGGAAGATCGCGATGAACCGCGTGTAGCCGCCCTCCACGGGCTCCTCGACGACGACGTCCGCGTCGTTCAACGACGCCTGCGGTCGCGCTTCCGGGGCGTTCTCCACCTTGATCGCGAGCGCGGGCCGGTCGGGGACGCGCCCACTTGCGACGACCTCGCCGGTGAGCGGGCACGTGGCCTGGGGCTCGACCTCGCTCGGGTCGGCGAGCCCGACGGTCACGAGCGTCTTCTGGACGAACGCGGGAGCCTGCTTCGGGAACAGCGTGAAGTACCCGAGCGTGGCTGCGACCGCGACGGCGACCGTCGCCGTGGCGGCGACGAGCTTGCCTCGGCGCGAGAGCCGCCCGCGCCGGTGGCGGGCCGAGCGTGGACGATCGGTTTCTGGCATCGGTGAACTCCTGGGATCGGGATGGGTATGTCGGGGACCGCCCGGCGCGAGGCGCCGGGGCGCGGGGAAGCGGACGCCGATGCTACCCGCGGTCCGGGGCCGACTCAACGACCTCCGGTCAGGCCGTCCACGTCCTCATCCGCCGCCGGGGCGACGTCGGTTCACACCCAGGCGAACGGCCGGATCACATCTCCTCGAGCCGCCGGATGCGCTCGGCGATCGGCGGGTGCGTGCTGAACAGCTTCTCGAGCGGCCCCATCCCCTCGCCCTGGATCCGGGAGGGCTGGTTCAGCCACAGGTGCGCCGTCGCGTTGTTCGCGGAGCGCATCGGGATGGTCGAGGCAGCTGCGATCTTCCTCAGCGCGCTCGCGAGACCCGGCGGGTACCGCGTCAGCAACGCACCCTGCGCGTCGGCGAGGAACTCGCGCTGCCTCGATACCGCCAACCGGATGATCTGCCCGACGATCGGGGCGAGCACGAGCAAGACGAGCCCGATCGCGAAGATGATGGCCTCCGCCCCGCCGCCGCTCCGGTCGCCGCCCCGGCGGCCGCGGATCCCGCCCCACCACCACGAGCGCATGAAGAACTCGCTGATGAGCACGACGGCGCCGACGAGCGTCGCCACGATCGTCCCGACGAGGATGTCGCGATCGACGACGTGGGCGAGCTCGTGGCCGATCACACCCTCGAGTTCCACGCGGTTCATCGCCTCGAGCAGCCCCTCGGTCACGGCGATCGACGAGTGCTCGGGGTTGCGTCCGGTCGCGAACGCGTTCGGCGCGCGCTCGGGGATCACGTAGACCCGAGGCATGGGGATCCCCGCGGCGATCGAGAGGCCCTCCACGATGTTGTGCAGCCGCGGTTGCTCCTGCGCGGTGACCTGCTTGGCGCGGGTCGAGGCCAGCACGATCCGGTCGCCGGCGAAGTAGGACGTGATCGACAGGACGATCGCGAGCGCCACCGCCCCGACGAGCCCGTACGGCCCGCTCGCATACAGGAGCCCGAGCACGTAGCCCACCGCCCCCAGCAGGACGATCGCGCCGACGATGAGCAGGAACGTCTTGCGTTTGTTCGCGGCGATCTGTTCGTACACGCGCTAACCCGGGAACTCGACCACCGACGGTCCGCGCGCGGGATCCTCGATGTCGAAGAACTCGCGGTTCCCGAAGCGGAACGCTCGAGCAACGAGGTTGGACGGGAACGAGCCGATCAACGTGTTCAGCCGCATCACCTGGTCGTTGTAGAACTGGCGCGCGTACGCGATCTTCGACTCCGTGCCCGTGAGCTCCTCCTGGAGCGCGAGGAAGTTCTCGTTCGCCTTCAGATCGGGGTAGTTCTCGGCGACGGCGAGCAGCTGGCGCAGTCCGTGCGTGATCTGGTTCTCCGCCTGCGCTTGGGCCGGGACGGCGTTCGCATCGATCGCCCGTGTCCGGGCCTCGGTGACGTGCTCGAACAGCTCGCGCTCGTGGGTCGCGTAGCCCTGGACCGTCTCGACGAGGTTCGGGATCAGGTCGTACCGCCGGCGCAGCTGGACGTCGATCTGGGCCCAGCCGTTGTCGACCCGGTTCCGGAGCGCGACCAGCCGGTTGTAGACGAGGATGCCCCCGATGATGAGCAGGGCGACGAGCCCGATGACGATCCACAGCCATGCCGGCACGGCCGCATCCTATCGGCCGCCGCCGAGCGGGCCGTCGGTCTCTCGGACCCGCTCGTAGACGGCCTCGAGCCTCGGCAGCACGGCCTCCCAGGAGTAGGCGGCGGCGCGCGCCCGGCCGGCCTCGGCGAACGCCGACGCGAGCGACGGGTCGCCGAGCACCCGGGTGATCGCGTCGGCGAGCGCCCCGGGGTCGTTCGGTGGGACGAGCAAGCCCTCGACGCCGTCCCGCACCACCTCGCGGTACCCCGGGATGTCCGTGCAGACGACGGGGAGCCCGGCCGACATCGCCTCGACGAGCACGATGCCGAAGCTCTCCTGCCCCAGCGCCGACGAGACGAACAGGTCGGCGACGGCGTGGTACCCGGGGAGCAGGTCGTGCGCCACCGGGCCGAGGCGCAGGACGCGCGGACGGATCCGCTCGGGGAGCGTTCCGAGCGCGTCTCGTTCATCCCCGTTACCGGCGACGACGAGGCTAACGTCGTCGAGCTCGGACGGCAGGCGCTCGAAGGCGTCGAGCATCACCCGGAACCCCTTCTGTGGATCCAGTCGGTTGACCCACAGGATCTTCCGCCCGGCCGGGAGACCGCGCGCGGGCTCCCCCGGGTGGGCGAACCGTCCGACGTCGACGCCGTTCGGCACGATCTCCACCGGCACCGGGATCACGCGGCGGAGGAACTCCGCCGCCGCGTCGGAGACCGCGATCCCGGCGTCGATCCGCCGAAAGACCCGGCGGAGCGCCGGGCCGGCGAGTTCCATCAGGCGCGACCGGTCGAGATACGCGTGGAACGTCGCGACGACCGGAGCGTTCGCGGCGAGCACGGCGAGCATCGAGATGCTTGGCGTGAGCGGCTCGTGGACGTGCACGATCGCGGGGTCGAACGACCGTATCGCCGAGCGTACCCGCCGCCACGCGCCGGGGGAGAACGAGATCGGCGCCACGGTCCCCTGGTACGGCACCCGCACGGGGCGGCCGACGACGCGAACCCACGGATCGGACGCGGGAGCGGACCCCGGCGCGACCACGCGGGTGTCGTGTCCCCGCCCGCGGAGCCCCTCCGCGAGCTGCCGAACGTGCACCTGGACGCCGCCGGGCGCTCCCCAGTCGTACGGGCACGCGAGCAGGATCCTCACGGCCGCGCGGCGGGCACGATCACCGTTGCTCGGCGGTCGTCGCCTCGACCGTCGCGGGCTCGCTCGGCTCCTCCCACGCCGGCTGGAACATGTGCCAGTCGGTGGGCCGGGCGGCGATCGCGCGCTCGAAGCGTTCGGCCATCAGGCGCGAGAGCGCGACGACGTCGGCGTGGAGGTTCCCCGTGCGTTCGATCTCGAGCGGCGCCTCCAAGCGCACCTCCCAGCCACGGTCGAGCGTCGCGGTCGGCGCCGGCACGATCGGCGCGCCGGAGGTGATCGAGAGCAGCGCGGGCCCCGCCGGGACCTTGCGCGGTGCGCCGAACATCTCGACCTCGATCCCACGTCCGGAGAGATCGCGGTCGGCGACGAGCGCGACCATCCAATTGTCGGCGAGGAACTGCTTCAGCTTCTGGCCGACGTGTGCGTCCTTCCCGAGCCCGACGACCCGCATCCCGAGCTCCTCCCGATGGTGGACGAACAGGTCGTACAGGCGGCGCGGGCGAAGCTCCTCGGCCACCGCGACGATCCGGTAGCCGTTCAGCCCGAACCAGGCGCCGCCGGCGTCCCAGTTGCCGAGGTGCGGCAGGACGCAGATGCACCCGCGACCGGCCTCGAGCGCGCGGTCGACGTGCTCCACCGCGACCATCCTCATGCGCTCGTTGAACTCGTCCTTCGTCAGCGCGCGGATCCGGAACGCGTCGAACCAGTACCGCGCGTACAGTTCGAACGCCTCCCGGGTCGCGAGCGCGACGCGCGCGTCCATCGGGTCCGCGCCGAGGACCCTCGCCTGGTTCGCGGCGACCCTCGCTCGGAGGTTCGGCATCCAGCGGTACGCGGCGCGTCCGAGCGCCTCGAACCCCCACGTCCCGGACCGCTCGGGCAGCGCCATCGCCACGCGTTCGACCGAGCGGTAGCTCCAGTAGGCGACGGTCTCCTTCGGCGTCTCCCCCCTCATGCCGCTCCCGTCGTCATCCCCGTTCCTCCTTGAAGACCTGGCTGGCTCGCACGCCGCACGCGAGCAGCATCAGCACCGCGACCAC
>DATFEU010000172.1:0-15280 GCA_035250725.1 Actinomycetota bacterium | reverse complement strand
CGCTCGACGAGGGCCTCCTCGAGGTCGATCACCACGAAGGAGGCGCGCTCGGCCTCGAGCTCGCGGGCGACGGCGCGTCCGACGCGCCCGTAGGCGCACACGATGAAGTGGTTCGACATGCCGTCGATCCGTCGCTGCATCCGTCTCCTCCTGTTCCGTTCGCCGAAGCGGCCCTCGAGGACCCACTGAGCGACCACGGTGACCGTGACGAGCACGAGCCCGACGCCCATCGTGATCAGGCTGAGCGTGAACCACATCCCCGTGTCGTCGAGTGGGCGGACCTCGCGGAACCCCACCGTCGCGAGCGTCGTGACGGTCATGTAGAGGGCGTCGAGGAACCGCCAGCCCTCGAGGATCATGTATCCGGTCACGCCGTAGACGAGCACGAGGACGAGCCCGAGCAACGGCCACCGCACGCGGCGCCACAGGTCGGTCATCGGGGTGTCCGCCACGGTGCTGCGAGCCTAACAACGAGGCCCTCGCGTCGCTCGGCGACCGGGTGCGACAATCCGATCGTGGAGTCGAGGATCGCCGTCGTCGGGATCGGTCACGCGGGGTTCGCGCCCGTCACCGCCGGCGTCTCCTACAAGGAGTTGATGTTCGAGGCCGCGCAGCGCGCGTATCACGACGCCGGCGTGGATCCACGAACCGAGGTCGACTCGTTCGTCGGCTGCTCCGAGGACCTCATCGAGGGCACATCCATCTTCGACGAGTACGTGCCCGACCAGCTCGGCGCGATGCAGCGCCCGGTGCAGACCGTCGCGGCCGACGGGCTGTTCGGCCTCGCGACCGGGGTGATGCTGATCCGATCCGGGGTCGCGTCGGTCGTCGCCGTCGAGGCGCACAGCAAGGTCTCGGACGTTCGCACCCTCGGTGCGATCGAGGCGTTCGCGCTCGATCCGGTGATCAACCGGCCGCTCCGGTTCCCGACCCTTGCCGTGGCCGGGCTCGACATGAACGCGTTCCTCGAGCGCACGGGCCTGTCCGAGGAGCACTGCGCGATGGTGGCGGCGAAGAACCGCACGAACGCGCTCGACAACCCCCGGGCCGCCTACCCGGCGGGCGTGGCGACCGACGACGTCGACGATTCGGCGCCGGTCGCGTGGCCGCTCCGCGAGCTCGAGGTGGCGTCGCGGGCCGACGGGTGCGTCGTGATCGTCCTCGCCTCCGAGGAACGAGCCCGGGACCTCACCGAGGGCCCGGTGTGGCTCCTCGGCGTCGGCTGGGCGTCGGGGACCCCGACGCTCGAGAGCCGCACGTGGGGCGAGGCGGAGTCCGTGACGACGGCCGCGGAACTCGCGTACCGCCGGGCCGAGATCTCGGACCCGCCGGAGGAGATCGACCTCGCCGAGGTCGACGACACGTTCGCCTATCGCGAGCTCCAGCACCTCGAGGCGCTCGGGCTCGGCGACGCCCGCGAGCTCGCGCAGCTGCTCGGCGACGGCGAGCTCGAGCCCGGCGGCGACCTCCCGGTGAACGTCTCGGGCGGCTCGCTCGGGCAGGGGAACCTGTTCGAGGCGAACGGGCTCGTCCGCGTGCTCGAGTGCGTCGAGCAGCTCCGCGGCGAGGCGGGCGAGCGGCAGCTCGACGAGGTCTACGTCGCGGTCGCGCAGTCCACGCGTGCCGCGCCGTCGACGTCGGCCGCGGTGGCCGTACTCGCGAACGACGAGGGGGCCGGCGGATGAGGCTCGAGGCCATCGATCACGTCTGGTTCTGGGTCACCGACATGGATCGCGCGGTCGCGTTCTACCGCGACGGTCTCGGCCTCTCGGTCGCGAGCCGCCACGGCGACGAATGGGCGGAGCTCGACGCGGGGTCGATCCGCATCGGGCTGCACGGCGCGAGGGACGGGCGTCCGACCCCGCACGGCGGGACCGCGGTGTTCCGCGTCGACGACCTCGACCTCGCGAAGGCGTCCCTCGAGGAGCGCGGGATCGCCTTCGACGAGCACCTCGGGGAGGTTCCGGGGATCGCGCGCTACGCGTCGTTCGACGACCCCGACGGCAACTCGATGCAGCTGATCGAGTACGCGCCTTCGGTCTCCGGGGAGGCTGGGTAGGTGGCGCCACGGGTCGCCGTCGTCGGCGCGGGCATGACGAAGTTCGTCCGGCGCGCACAGGAGACCGGCAAGGAGCTCGCGTGGCATGCCTCGCGCGAGGCGCTCGCGTCCTGCGAGCTGACGCTCGACGCGATCGACGCGGTGTGTCTCACGAGCGCGCCCGACGCGTTCGACGGCGTGCACATGAAGGGGGAGTACCTGTCGGACGGCGCGGGCGCGTTCGGCAGGCCGTTCATGCGGACGTACGTGGGCGGCGGCAGCGGCGTGTTCACCGCGATCCAGGCCTACTACACGGTCGCGAGCGGGATGGCGGACGTCGTGCTCGCCGTCGCCGAGGAGAAGATGTCCTCGACGCAGCCGCACCCGCAGGGTGCGTTCCTCACGATCTTCGACAACGTGCTCGAGCGGCCGCTCGGCCCGAACCTGCTCTGGATCTTCGCGCTCGAGATGAACCGCTACATGACCGTGCACGGGATCGACAAGCGCGACATCGCGGCCGTAGCCGTGAAGAACAAGCAGAACGCCGCGGACCACCCCGCGGCGCTCCTCGGGCAGGCGGACATCACGGTCGAGGATGTGCTCGCGTCCGAGACGCTCGCGTGGCCGGTGCAGCGCCTGGACGTCTCGCCGATCAGCGACGGCGCGGTCGCGGTCGTGGTCGCGAGCGAGGACGCCGCGAAGCGGATCACCGCCGACCCGGTCTGGATCCAGGGCGTCGGGTGGAACCTGGACACGGCCTACTGGACCAACCGCGATCTCGTGTTCCCCGAGTACGTGGCGAACGCGGCACGCATGGCGTACGACATGGCCGGCGTCACCGAGCCGCGCAAGCAGATCCACGTCGCCGAGCCGTACGACCCGTTCGACTACAAGGAGCTCCACCACCTCGAGGGGCTGCTGCTGTTCGACCGGGGCAAGGCGCCGGAGGCGGCCAGAGACGGGGTGCTCGATCGCAAGGGGGACCTCCCCTCCTCGCCGAGCGGCGGCCTCCTCGGCGTCGGCAACCCGATCGCGGCCGCGGGGCTCATGAAGATCGCCGAGCTGTTCTGGCAGCTGCGCGGCGAGGCGGGCGCGCGACAGGTTCCCGGGACGCCCGAACGCGGTGTCGCGCAGGCCTGGGGGGATCTCATGCAGGTCGGCACCGTCGTCGTGATGGGCCGCGACGGTGGCCCGCCGGCGACCGGGACGCAGCTCCAGACGCCGCCGCGGGCCACGCCCGGTCGCTCGCTCTCGGACTCCGAGTTCCGTTCGGCGACCGGCGCCGTGGACGACGAGGTCGGCGCGCGGTACGCGTGGGACGCGGGCGTCGCGATCGGCCGGTTCCTCGACGGACTGCGCGACGGGAAGGTCTTCGGGCGCGAGTGCCGGAACTGCGAGCGCGTGCTCGTTCCGCCCCGGATGTTCTGCGAGCGGTGCTTCCGGGGGACCGACGCATGGGTCCAGGTGGAGGACACCGGGGTCGTGCAGACGTATTCGATCTGCCACGTTTCGTGGGACATGCAGCAGCTCCAGGAGCCCGAGCTGCCGGCGGTGATCTCGATCGACGGCTCGGACGGCGGGCTCCTCCACACGCTCGGCGAGGTCGCGCCCGACGACGTGTCGATCGGGATGGCCGTCGAAGCCGTGTGGAAGCCGGTCGGCGAACGCACCGGCTCGATCCTCGACATCGCGTACTTCCGGCCGAGCGGGGGGGCCGGGGGCTCAGGGAGCGAGCGCGTCCGCGCGAGTGCTCGCCCCCCGGATGAAGGGGGGGAGTAGTGCTCGAGAAGATCGCGCACCCCGACGAGATCCGCCGGTGGGAGGGGGAGTTCCCCGTCCGGCATCGGTACACGCCCGGCGTCGCCGGGGAGGCGTTCTTCACCGCGCTCCGAGACCGGGGCGTGCTGCTCGGCTCGCGCTGCCCGAACTGCGACTACACGTACGTGCCGGCTCGGTCGTTCTGTGAACGGTGCTTCGCGGAGCTCTCCGCCGACACCGAGGTCGGTCCGGCGGGTGAGCTCGTCTCGTTCACGATCCTGTTCGAGGGGATCGAGAGGGAGCCGCTCGAGCTGCCCGAGATCATCGGCGCCGTGCGCCTCGACGGGGCCGACGCGGTCCTGATCCATCGCGTCCTGGACGTCACCGACGACCCGCTCGAGATCGGCGAGCGCGTCGAGGTCGTCCTTTTGCCCGAGGGGGATCGCGTGGGGTCGATCCTCGACATCGAGGGCTTCCGCCGCTCCGAACCCTGAAGGAGACCTGTCCCCGGACCTCCGTAGACTCTCCTCCGTGGCGACGCTGACGTGCGAACGGTGCGGCCTCCCGCTCCCCGGCGAGGCCCGCTTCTGCCCCAACTGCGGGTATCCCGTCGGCGCGCAACTCGCGGAGGAGCGCAAGGTCGTCACGGTCATCTTCATCGACCTCGTGGGGTCGACGAAGCTCTCCGCCCAGATCGATCCCGAGCGGTACCGGGAGGTGCTCACGCGCTACTACCGACGGGTGACGGACGAGCTCGAAACGCTCCGCGGGCGCGCGTACAACTTCGCCGGAGACGCCGTGGTCGGGGTCTTCGGCCTGCTCCACACCCACGACGACGATGCCCTTCGCGCGGTCCGTGCGGGGCTCACGCTCATCGACCGGGTCGGTCGACTCGGTCAGGAGATCGGGCTGCCGGTCCGGCTCCAGGTCCGGGTCGGGATCCACACGGGGCCCGTCGCCATCGGCTCGGAGGCGTCCGAGCAGGGCTTGATCTTCGGCGCGACCGTCAACCTGGCCGCGCGGCTGCAGCAGGCGGCCGAGCCCGGGACCGTGCTCGTCTCCGAGACCAGTTTCCTGCTGTCGCAGTCCCAGGTCGAGTACGGGCCGATGCAGAAGGTGGAGGCCAGGGGCTTCGAGTCCGAGGCGCAGGCGTGGCCGGTCGTCGGGCTCCAACCGGGTTCGAGCCGACGGACGATCGCGTTCATCGACCGCCGTCACGAACTCCGACTGCTGCAGGATGCGTTCGAGAGCGCCCGCGACGGTCGGCACGGACATCTCGTGACCCTCCTCGGCAAGGTCGGGATCGGCAAGAGCCGGCTCGCGGAGGAGTTCATGTCGGGGCTGTCGGACGACGCCAAGGTTCTCTTCGGGCGCGCGAGTCCGTTCGAAGAGGATTCGACGTTCGCGCCGCTCGTGCAGATCCTCTATCGCGAGATCGGCGAGCGCGCCGACGCGGAGCCGGCTCGGATCCGGTCGCGCCTGGAAGCACTCATCGCCGACTGCTGCCCGGCCGAGGAGACACCTCAGGTCGCGGCGCGACTGGGGCTCCTCCTCGGACTCGGCCGCGAGCCGCATGACGACGAGCGCCGGTTCCGTGCCGCGGAGATCAGATCGGGACTGCGATCCCTCCTCGAAGGGATGGGGCGCGCCGGTTCGGTCGTCCTCGTGCTCGAAGACCTGCACGCCGCGCAGCCGGCGATGCTCGAGCTGGTCGAGCAGGTGGTTCTCGACGCGAAGGACATCCCGCTCCTCGTCCTCTGCGTGGCCAGGTACGACCTGCTTGACGCACGCCCCGGCTGGGGCAGCGGCCGGGGCAACACGTTGAACCTGCATCTCGAATCGATGTCGCTCGACGACGCGACACAGCTCGCGCGCGAGGCGGGGGAGGGGCTGGACCCCCAGACGGCCGAGCGGATCGCACGGCACGCAGACGGCAATCCCTTCTTCATCGTCGAGACCACGGGCATGCTGCTGCACACGGGCGCGGCGATCCCCACCGGCACGGGTCCGTTGCCCGACGCGCTGGTTCCGCCGACGGTCCAGGCCGTCGTCGCGGCGCGGATCGACCACCTCGCGCCCGATGCGCGCGATCTCGTCCGAAGGGCCTCGGTCTTCGCGCGGTCGAGCTTCAGCCTCGAGGAGCTCCGGTTGATCGCCGGCCCGACCGACGAGGTGCTGGACGAGCTCGAGCATGAAGAAGTGCTCGAGCGCGACGAGGACCGTCCCGACGTCTGGCGATTCCAACACCGCCTCGTCCGCGACGTCGCGTACGAGAGCCTGCCCAAACGTGAGCGCCGCCGGCTCCACGAGACGCTCGCCGACGGTCTTGCCGCAGATCCGAAGCGAGCCGCGCGTTATCCGCGCCGGATCGCGTCGCACCTGGAGCGCGCCGCGCTCTCCGCCCTCGATCTCGACCCCTCCGATCGCGAGATCGCCGACCGTGCGGTCGCAGCGCTCTCGCGAGCCGGCGGCGCCGCGCTCGAAGGCCCGGACATCCGAGCGGCCGAGGACGTCTATGAGCGAGCGCTCGACCTGACCGGTCCCGATCGCGGATGGGGACTCCGCGAAGCCCGGATCATGGCGGGCCTCGGCGAGGCGCGCTATTGGCTCGGCGAGTTCGAGCGCGCCGTCCCGGCGCTCGAGCGGGCGCTCTCACTCGGCGGTGACGACGCGGCCATCCGCGCGCAGGCAGGCCGGTTCCTCGGCGACATCGAGCTGTCGATCCGTGGCAACGAGGAGCGGGCGCAGGACCTGCTCCAGGACGCGTTGAAGGCCGCCCGCGAGGTCGGAGACCCGGTGACCGTCGCCCGCACGCTGCTGGTCGCCGCGTGGGGCCCCTACTGGCGCGGCGATACCGATGATGCACGCGCGATGTTCGAGGAGGCGCTGGACACGGCCAGGGCGAATCCGACGTCCGATCCCTGGGCCGAGGCCAGGGCGCTCGTCGGGCTCGCGATGTTGGTCGAGGAGTACGGCGACGGACTCGAGGCGTTCGGCGTCGCGTCCGAGGCGCTCGCGATCGCCGAGGCGGCCCGGGACCGGTTCTCGATCTGCGTCGCGCGCGAGGCGGTGGGCGGCACGCTCCGGCGCATGATGCGGCTCGAGGAGGCCGAGCGGCATCTGGACGGATCGGTCGACGGCTTCCGCGAGCTCGGGGCCCGGTGGGAGCTCGCGAGCGCGTTGACGTCTCGGGGGATCGCGCGCCGCCTCGCGGGGAAGGACGAGTCAGCGGTGGCGGACCTGCGCGAGGCGTTCAAGCTGTGTCGCGAGCTGAAGGAGCGGAGCATCATCACCTGGACGGCCGCGGCCCTGGCGAGATCGCTCATCGTCGGCGGCGACACGTCGGGTGCCCGCCGGGTCCTCGCCGAGGCGGCCCAGGTCGCCAACACCGGCGGCCCGGCACCGGAGGAGTGGCTCGATCACGCGGGCGTCGAGCTCTTGCTCGCGGAAGGTGAGCGTGACGGGGCGCTCGAGAAGGCCTTGGGGATCCTCGCGTTCGAACGGAAGGACGGCACGGACAAGGACGTCGCCGCTCGGGTGTGGTGGATCGCCCAGATCTTCGGCCCCGATGCCGCGGGTGGTCGCGAGGAGGTCGAGCGCGCTCGTGACCTGCTCGAGCGAACGCACTCGGTACAGGCGCTGCGCGAGCCAACGCTCGTCCCGCACACCGGCTCGCTCGCCGAGCGGGCCGAACCCTAGCGCCAGTCGATCGAGATGATCTCGATCGGGTCGGCGATCCCGTTCAGGGAGGCCGATCGACGATCCTCGAACCGGAGGCCGTCGAGGTCTTCCACCGAGGCCGCGCTGGCCAGGATCTCGCCGCCGCCCGCTTCCGCACCGATCCTCGCGGCCGTGTGCACGCCCTTGCCCTGATAGCCGCCCCCGACGGCGGTCGCCTCGGCGGCGTGCAATCCGATCCGGATCTGCGGCGCGAACCCATGCTCGCGCCGATGCTCCGTGAGCCTTCGCTGGACCTCCTGCGCGAACGCGATGGCCGCGTCGGCGGTCGGGAACGCGAAGAAGAACCCGTCGCCACTGTCGTCCACCTCCTCGCCCTCGTGGCCGGCGGCGTTCGCGCGCAGCGTCTCGTCGTGCCACCGGCGCAGGTCGCTCCATGCCGCGTCGCCGATCGCGTCCAGGAGCGCCGTCGAACCGACGATGTCGGTGAAGACGAACGTTCGTCGGACGACCGCATGCTGGGTCGGCCGGCGAAGCGCGTCGAGCCGCTCGGTGACACGTTTCGCGTCCGGCGCGGCACCCAGGCGTTCGAACGCCGATCGCGCCGACTCCAGTTCGAGGGCGGCACCGTCGGGATCGCCGTCGGCGATCAGCGCCCGGGCCAGCATCTCGCTCGCACGCGCTGCCTCGTATGGGGCATCCACCGCTCGCCATCGTTGTCGCGCCTTCCGCAGCTCCCGCACACCAGACGCGGGGTCGAGCTCGGCCAGATCGGCGAGGCCGTTCGCCCATCCGGCCGCCGCGCGGATCGCCTCGGTCCCGAACTCATCCGCGATCGCGTCGAGCTCCTCGGCCGCGGCGCGCGCCGTCGACGGGTCGTCCGACTCGAACGCGATCTCGGCCTGCACCGGCAGGAGCCTCGCTCGCTCCAGCATGAGCTCGGTCTCCTCGAGGCTCCGCCTGATCGAGCCCGCGGCGGCGCCGAGCTTCCCGCGCCGCATCAGCAACAACGAGCGTCCCGGCTGCGGGTCCCGACCCAGGTCGTCGGCCTGACGGAACGCCTCCTCGGCCGCGTCGAGGTCGCCCATCCGGAGCCGCACCTCGCCGAGCTCCTGGAACGCCGCGGACGCGTGGACGGTGCTGAAGGTGAAGAGTTCGTCGCAGGCCTGCTCGAGCTCCGCTTCGGCCTCGGCCCAGCTCCCGACGAGGCGCATCACCTCGGCGCGATGCACGCGACAGACCCCCGGGAACCCCCGGATCGCCTGTCGCTCGCACCAACGCGTCGCCGCGTCCGCCCACTCGGTGGCGCGGCGATAGTCGGCCAGGTCGCGGCAGACGCTGATCACGTTGCAGAAGACCGCGCCGGTCGTGTACGCGCCGAGCTCACCGCCGACCGCAGCCGCGCTCACCTCCTCGAGCGGCGCCCATCCCTCCTCGACCTGCCCGCGGTCGATCTGGATCATCCCCTGGTACATCGCCGCGAACGCCCGGAGGTCTGGGTCCTCGAACCGGAGCGAGATCTCGACGGCCCGGTCGAGATGCGAAAAGCGCGTGCTCGAGCTCGCCGCGGCCCCACGCGAGCTGGCCGTGCGCGATCGCGAGGTAGCCGTGCGCATCGGACTCAGGCTCGCCCTCGAGGAGCTGCTCGGCGCGCTTCAACCGTCCGGCCGCGAGCGAGCCCTCGCCCTTGGCGAGGTGCTCTCGCCGGAGCGTGAGGGCGGCGGAGGCTGCTCGTTGCGTGTCCCCGCGTTCGATGAGGATCGCGTACGCCCGCTCGCGGGCGCCGATGGACTCGGTCGGGCGGCCCGTCCACCAGGCGGACTTGGCGAGGAGCTCGAGATCGTCCGGTTCGAGATCGGACTCAGCGTCGGCCGTGCGGAGCGCCTCGTAGGCCTCGGGCTACGCCCGACGGATGGTGGCGGCCCGCCCGGCCGCCAGGGACGTGTCGAACGCGGTCGCTTCCATGGCCGTTCGATGGTCCCACGGGGATGAAGGCACGCCAAGGGTAGGCTTGCGGCTCGTGGACTTCGAGCTCACGCCCGAGCAACGCGAGCTCCAGGCCGCCGTTCGGGCATTCGCCGAGGAGGTCGTGGCGCCGGCCGCGGCCGGGTACGACGAACGCGAGGAGTTCCCGCTCGAGGTCGTCAAGCGGATGGCCGAGCTCGGGCTGTTCGGCATCCCGTTCGCCGAAGAGGTCGGTGGGCAGGGCGGCGACCTCCTGTCCTTCTGTCTCTGTCTCGAGGAGCTCGCTCGGTACGACTCCTCGGTCGCGATCACGCTCGAGGCGGCGGTCGGCCTCGCCGCGAACCCGCTCGACCGCCACGGGACCGACGAGCAGAAGCGGCGCTGGCTCGTGCCCATGGCCCGTGGCGAGGAGATCGGCGCGTTCGCGCTCACCGAACCGGGGGGAGGTTCGGACGCGCGGGCGATCCGCACCAGCGCGCGGCTCGACGGCGGCGAGTGGGTGATCGACGGCTCGAAGGCGTTCATCACGAACTCGGGGACGCCGATCACCTCCGTGATCCTCGTCGCGGCCCTCGACGAGGGCGCCGGGGAGGGCGCGGTCTCGACGATCGTCGTTCCCGTGGGGACGCCGGGGCTCACGGTGGGACCGGGCTACCGGAAGGTCGGGTGGCGCGCGAGCGACACGCACGAGCTGTCGTTCGACGGGTGCCGCGTGCCGGCGGGGCAGCTCCTCGGCGAACGGGGGCACGGCTACGCCGAGTTCCTCGAGACGCTCGCGGACGGCCGTGTGGCGTTCGCCGCGCTCTCGGTCGGCCTCGCACGCGGCTGCCTCGAGGAGAGCGTCCGGTACGCGGGGGAGCGCGAGGCGTTCGGTCGGCCGATCGGGGCGTTCGAGGCGCTGCAGTTCAAGATCGCCGACATGACCGTGGGGGTCGAGACCGCCCGGCTCGCCTACCAGCGCGCCGCATGGCTCCGGGACCACGGCCGGCCGTTCGCGACCGAGGCCTCGATCGCGAAGCTGTACGCGAGCGAGGTCGCCGTCGCGAGCGCTCGCGAGGCCGTCCAGATCCACGGCGGGTACGGCTACGTCGAGGAGTTCCCCGTGGCCCGGTACTACCGGGACGCCAAGGTGCTCGAGATCGGAGAGGGCACGAGCGAGATCCAGCGGGTGCTGATCGCGCGCTCGCACGGGCTGCCCGGCACCGAGCTGTAGGCACGCTCACGGCGAGCACGCCGCCGAGGGGTGATCGAAACGGGGTGCCCGACCGAGGGTGATTGCAACGGCGTGCTCGACCGGGCACCCTCGTGCGGCCGGTTGACACGGAGTTTGGCCGTCCGATAGGAAAGGTCCTTCCCCATGGCCCTTAGCCTCGGCAGCGCCCGCCCCGTGCTTCGCCGCGCCCTCGCCTTGCTCGCCGCGTTGGCGCTCGTCTCCACGTTGGCGCAGGTGGCCTCGGCGGAGCCCGGAACGAGGGAGAAGCTCGAGGCCGCCGAGCGCGAGGTCGAGCGGCTGAAGGCCGAGATCGTGGACCAGCAGGCCGTCCTCGGCAGGCTCTCGGAGGAGATCGCCGTTGCCTACGGACGCTGGGAGGTCGCGAGCGCCCGGTACGAGCAGATCACCGAGGAGCTCGCGAACACCCGCCGGCAGCTCAAGGACGCGCAGGAGGAGTACCAGGCGCTCCAGGGCACGCTCGAGGAGCGCGCCCGCGAGGCCTACATCGTCGGGCCGGGCAGCGAGCTCGAGTTCCTCCTCGGCGCGAGCTCTATCTCCGACCTCTCCGCGCGCATGGAGTACGTGAACGCGTTGAACGAGGAGGACGCCGACCTCGCCACCGAGGTCCAGAACCTCCGCAACACGCTCGCCGCCGAGAAGGCCGACCAGGAGGCGCTGCAGGCCAAGCGCGAGAAGGCGCTCGAGGACGTCGAGACGCAGCTCGCGGTGCTCGACGCCAAGCTCGAGGAGCAGCAGGCGATCATGGCCGACCTGAACGCCAAGAAGGAACGGGCGCAGCAGCTCGCGAAGAAGCTCGAGAAGAAGCTGCAGCGCGAGCTCGCGGCGCTGCTCGGCATCGGCAAGGCGTTCGACGGGATCCTCAGGTACTGCCCGATCGACGAGCCGCGGGCGCTGTACGACGGGTTCGGCGCGCCGCGGTATGGCGGCGGCTACCACCCGCACGCCGGCAACGACATCATCGCGCCGCAGGGCACGCCGATCCGCGCGACGTTCGACGGATTCGCCCAGGCCGGGTACAACGGCCTGGGGGGGAACGCGGTCAGCGTGTACGGCGATCTCGGCTACACCTACAACGCGCACCTGATGCAGACGGGGTACACCGGTCCGGTCGTGGCGGGCCAGATCATCGGCTACGCGGGCGAGACCGGGGACACGTCGACGCCGCACCTGCACTTCGAGTGGCACCCGAACGTGATCCCGAGCGGCTGGCCGTCGAGCCCGTACGGCTATTCGGTGATCGGCAGCGCGATCAACCCCTTCCCGCTCCTCGTCCAGGTCTGCTGATCCGCATCCCGCGATAGGCTGACCCGATGCGCGAGGGAGCCGGCCGACGACCCCTGACGGGCATCCCGCTCGCGATCGGCGGGATCGTCGCGGGACACGCGCTCGCGTACGTGCTCGCGTACCCGATCCGAGCCGTCCGCGACGCGCGTCTGGAAGAGACGGGCCACGAAGGGTTCCCGTTGCTCCTGCTCGCAGGGCTCCTCGGAACCGGAGCCGCGATCGTGTGGCTCGGTCTGCGTTCGATCCGCCGGGCGACCGGCGCGCCGAGCGCAACGATGCTGTTGAGCCTGCAGGTGCCCGCGTTCGCGTTCCTCGAGCTCGCCGAGCGCGGGTTCGACGTCGCGGCGTTCGGGCGCGATCCGGCGGTGGCGCTCGGGCTCCTCCTGCAGGTCGTGTTCGCGCTCGTCATCGCGGCGATCGCTCGCGGCGCCGTGATCGCCGGGGTGTGGTTCGGCCGGTCTGCTCCGAGGCCGTCCCGAACGCCGCGACCCGCCGTCCTCCCCCGTCTCGCAGAACCGGCGGCGCCCGATCCGCTCGCGTTCGGGCTCCGGCGAGCACCGCCGGGTCCTTCGCTCGTCTGACGACCCACGCGGGCGCGAGCGCGCCCGGAGACGAGAGGAGGAAGCGTCATGAAGCCATGGGTACGTTGGGTGGCGATCGCCGCGGGCCTCGTAGCGGTCGTGGTGCTGTTCGTCGTGCTGAACCCAGGTGAGGACGAAGAGCCGCCGACGGCGACGGCCACGACGTCGGAGACACCGACCACGACCCAGACGACGCCCACGGCGACGGAGTCGGAAAGCGCCACCGAGACGACCTCGGTGACCCCGACGCCCGACGCGGTGGAGATCGAGGTCGAGGTGGAGGACGGCGAGGTCGAGGGACCCGGCGACGTCGAGGTGCAGCAGGGCGAACGCGTCCGGTTGGTCGTCGAGGCCGACGTCTCGGACGAGGTGCACGTGCACGGCTACGACCTGCTCGCGGACGTGACGCCGAGCGAGCCCGCCGTCATCGTGTTCCGCGCGGACGCGCCGGGCGTGTTCGAGGTGGAGCTCGAGGGAGCGGGTCTCCCGCTGCTCGAGCTCACCGTGACGCCGTGACGGGGTGCCAGTGATCGTCGGGATCCTCGCGCACGGCCTCGGGGGCCGAGTCGACCTGCCGGTGCCGCGGTGGCTGTTCGTGTTCGGCGCGGCCGCCGCATTGCTGCTGTCGTTCGTCGCGCTCGCCGGGCTCTGGCGAGAGCCGCGGTTCGAGCGCCGCGTCGAACGCCGCGCGAAGCCCGGCGCGCTGCAGTCGATCCTTGTGAACCGAACGCTGGAGTGGGTGATCCGGGCCGTCGCGCTCGGCTTCGCCGTCGTCGTGACGATCGCGTCGTTCCTGCCCGTCGGGTCCACGGAGACGATCGGGCCCGTCGTCGTGTTCGTCTGGTTCTGGGTCGGTCTCGCGTTCGCGCAGGGACTGTTCGGCAACTGGTGGGCGACGCTCTCACCCTGGGACACGCTCGGACGTCTCCTCGCGTTCGACGAGCATGAGCGCCCGCCTCAGCGGGAGTACCCGAAGGCGTGGGGGACCTGGCCGGCCGCGGTCCTGTTGCTCGTGTTCGTCTGGCTGGAGCTCGTGGACCCGTTCGGCTCCCGGCCCGGGTGGCTCGGCTTCGCGATCGTCGGGTACTCCGCGATCACGCTCGGCGGGATGGCGGTCTACGGACGCGGCACCTGGGCGCGGGGCGGCGAGGCGTTCGGCGCGTACCTCGAGCTGTTCGCCAGGATGGCGCCGCTCACCCGCGACCCCGATGGCCGAGTCGTGTGGCGGCCGCCGCTCGCGGGGCTCGCCGGGCTCGAACCCCGGCCGGGCCGTCTCGCGCTGATCCTGATCGCGCTCGGGTCGACGACGTTCGACGGCCTCAGCCGGACGTCGTTCTGGACGGAGGTCACCGGGTCGCTCACCGGCTTCGGACAGATCGCCGTCGACACGGCCGGCCTGCTCGCCACGATCCTCGCGGTCGGCGGGTTCTACGCGCTCGCGATGGCGGCCGCGGCGCGGGTGGCCGATGAGCCGTGGCACGTCCTCGCGGTCCGGTTCGCCCACTCGCTCGTCCCGATCGCGTTCGCGTACGTCGTGGCGCACTATTTCTCGTTCCTGGTGATCGAGGGGCAGATCGGCCTTTCGCGGCTGTCGGATCCGTTCGGCCGCGACTGGAACCTGTTCGGGACGCGCGACTGGCTCGTGAACCTCACGCTCGTGTCGCCGACGACGGTCTGGTACGTGCAGGTGTTCGCGATCGTCGCCGGTCACATCGGCGGCGTGATCCTCGCGCACGACCGCGCCATCGCCGTGTACCCGCCGCGGGTGGCCCTCCGGACGCAGTACGCGCTCCTCGCGGTGATGGTCGTGTTCACCGCCTCGGGCCTGCTGATCCTCTCGGGGGGTTGAGGATGCTCGCGCACCAGGGCGAGGAGCTGCTCGTCCCTGCGGCGATCGTCGCGGTCGTCCTGGCGATCCCGGCGATCAGGAACCGTCTGCGGCGGCGATCGGCCGAGGGCGCGAGCGAGGCTCCGACGACCTGCGGGTACTGCGGCCGGCGTCTCGAGCCCGACGCCGAGCGGTGCCGGGCGTGCGGGTTCCGCGTCCGGGCCTAGGCCTGCCGTCCCGACGTGCCCGGGCCATCCGAAACGTCGGCCCGGTGGCGAACGCCCGCGAGGTACCCGGACATCTTCGCGACGTCGATGAAGGCCATCAGCGCAGGCACGGTGACGATCGCGCGCGCGCGTTCGGCCGGGTCGTCGAAGCGGTTCGCCGCCCGCCGGATCGGCGCGGCCGCGTTCGCTCCGGCCGCGGCGAGCGTCGCGAGCTTGCGGAGGCGTCCTTTCGTGGTCCACGCGTACAGCGCGGCGGAGTACGCGCCGAACCGCAACGCGTGACGCTCCGGGTACATCCCGGCGATCGCGTCGCCGCGCGCGTACCGGAAGTACTGCCTCCACGTCTCCGCCAGGGTCCGCCGGATCGGCCAGTTCACGACCGCGTTGCGCGCGAGCCGCATGTCGAGGCCGAGCTCGCGGAACCGGTGGTTCACGTACATGTCCTCGCCGACGTCGAGCCACTCCGGGTACGCGCCGGCGCGATCGATCGCTTCGCGGGTGAACGCCACCGACCGACCGCTCGGCATGAACGTCGCCTCGTCGAGTTCCTCGGGCTCGGGGAGGTTCACGCACGCCATCGCGCGCTGCAGGAAGGAGTCGGCGAGCGGACGGTAGAAGCCCATCGCCACGTCGGCCCCCGACTCGAGGGGATCGACCAGCCGCTCGAGCCAGTCGCGCTCGAGGACG
>DATFEU010000170.1:0-2657 GCA_035250725.1 Actinomycetota bacterium | reverse complement strand
TACATGATGGACGGCAAGATCCGCCACCGTGATTCGAACGGCGGTGGCGGCGTGATCACCGACGGTGCCACGCAGTGGATGACGGCCGGGGCGGGGATCGTCCACTCCGAGATGCCGACCGACGACCTCGTCGCATCCGGCGGCCTGTTCCACGGCGTGCAGCTGTGGGTCAACCTGCCGGCGTCGAACAAATGGAACCCGGCCCGCTACCAGGACATCACCTCGAGCCGCCTGCAGGTGCTCGCCTCCGAGGACGCCGGCGCAGTGATCCGCGTGATCGCGGGCGACATCGGCGGCCACGCGGGGCCGGGCAGCACGTTCACCCCGATCACGTACGCCCACGCGAGCATCGCGCCCGGCGCCCGGCTCCGGGTCCCGTGGCGGACCGATTTCAACGCGCTCACGTACGTGCTCTCCGGACGCGGGGGCGTCGGCGCCGAGCGTCGGCCGATCCAGGAGGGGCAGCTGGCGCTGTTCGGCCCCGGCGACGCGCTTGAGATCCACGGCGACCGGTTCCAGGAGTCGCGCTCGCCGACGCTCGAGGCCCTGGTCCTCGGTGGGAAGCCGATCAAGGAGACCATCGCGTGGTACGGCCCGTTCGTGATGAACACGAAACAGGAGATCGTCGAGGCGATCGACGACTACCAGGCCGGGCGGATGGGCTCGATCCCGGCCGAGTCGCTCGACCCGTAGGCCTACGGCACGAGCGCTGCGGTAGGGTCCGCGCGTGTGCGCGGCCGCGGCGTTCGACCACGAGGAAGCGACGATCGCCGGACTGCAGGCCGCGATGGCGTCCGGCGTGCTCACGTCGCGAGGCCTGAGCGAGGCGTACCTCGCGCGGATCGAGGGCGTCGACCGGTCGCTCGGATCGGTGCTCGAGACCAACCCCGATGCGCTCGAGATCGCGGACGCGCTCGACGCCGAACGACGCGCGAACGGACCCCGCGGGCCGGTGCACGGGATCCCCGTGCTCGTGAAGGACAACGTCGACACCGCCGACCGGATGAAGACGACGGCCGGGTCGTTCGCGCTCGGGGACGTGGCGCCCGTCCGCGACGCGTTCGTCGTGCGGCGGCTCCGAGAGGCAGGCGCCGTCGTCCTCGGGAAGGCGAACCTGTCCGAGTGGGCGAACTTCCGCTCCACGCGCTCCTCGAGCGGCTGGAGCGCCCGCGGCGGACAGTGCCGGAACCCCTACGCGCTCGACCGCAGCCCCTGCGGCTCGAGCTCGGGATCGGGCGTCGCGGTCTCGGCGAACCTGTGCACGGTCGCCGTCGGAACCGAGACCGACGGCTCGATCGTCTGCCCCGCCTCCGTGAACGGCATCGTCGGGATCAAGCCGACGGTGGGGCTCGTCAGCCGTTCGGGGATCGTGCCGGTCGCGCACTCGCAAGACACGGCCGGACCGATGGCGAGGACCGTCGCCGACGCCGCCGCCCTGCTCTCGGCCCTCGCCGGGATCGACCAGGACGACGCGGCCACGGCCGACGCGCGGGTCGAGGCCGACTACGCGGCGTTCGTCGGCGCGGACGGGCTCCGCGGCGCGAGGATCGGGGTCGCGCGCCACCTCGCGGGGTTCAGCGACCGGGTGGACCGCGTGTTCGACGACGCGCTCGCCGCGATGCGCGACCTCGGCGCGGCGCTGATCGACCCCGTCGAGATCCTCCACGTGACGGAGCTCGACGAGCCGGAGCTCGAGGTGCTGCTCCACGAGTTCAAGGCCGACGTGGAGGCGTACCTGGCGACGCTCCCTGCCGAGCAGCCGTATCGCACGCTCGCCGACCTCATCGCGTTCAACGAGGAGCGCGCCGAGGTCGAGATGCCGCACTTCGCGCAGGAGTACTTCGAGCGCGCCGACGAGAAGGGGCCGCTCACCGAGCCCGCGTACCTCGAGGCGCTCGCGACGTGCCGGCGCCTCTCGCGCGACGAGGGGTTAGACGCGGTGTTCGACGAGCACGGCCTCGACGCGGTCGTGGCGCCCTCGAACGCTCCCGCCTGGCTGATCGACTACGCGAACGGCGATCACTACGTCGGAGGGAACTCGACGCCCGCCGCGGTCGCCGGCTACCCGAGCGTCACGGTGCCGGCGGGCTTCGAGTTCGACCTCCCGCTCGGGATCTCGTTCACGGGTCGGCCGTGGAGCGAGGGCGCATTGATCCACTACGCGGGCGCCTTCGAACACGCGACGCGGCACCGCCGCCCCCCGGACCTCCGGTCACGGGTGACGTCCGGCGGCCCGGCGGCGGAGGAAGGAGGAGCCCGGAGGTGATCCTCTAGCGCTCGTCGTCGCCCTCGGGCACGCCGAACAAGAGGGCCGCCTGCGTCGCCTCCTCGCCCTCGAGGACCCTCCCGTGTTGAACGAGGGTCGCGCTTCCGGCCGGCTCCTCGACGACCATCGCGACGCCTCGGACCTGAAGGGCCTCATCGATGGCCTCGGTCTGGGTCCCGAAGGCATCGTGCCCCCGCTCCCCCGACTCGAGGATCCATCTCACTTCGAACTGCATGAACGCCTCCTCCGATGGTGGGCGCTGAAGGACTCGAACCTTCGACCGCTCGCTTGTAAGGCGAGTGCTCTACCTCTGAGCTAAGCGCCCGTCCACACCGTCTCGACCGGTTGGCCGCGCACGTGTCCGCACGCCCGGCAGACGACCTGGCCGAGC
>DATFEU010000168.1:0-4792 GCA_035250725.1 Actinomycetota bacterium | reverse complement strand
GCGTGCGATCGTCCGGCGTCGCAGGTCCGAGTTCGGCCGGCCCGGGCGGCCGGTCACGCCGGCGCGCCCCATCGCCGAGTCGACGCCCTCCTCCGGCGCCGCGAGCCACCCGGCGACGCCGAGCGTCACCTTCACCGCAGGCCGCGGGAAGTACAGGTTCGGGCCGTCGAGCACCCGGAGTTCGACGAGCTCGGCGCGCTGAACGACCACCGAGCGCAGCTTAGTTATCCCGCGTCGCCGGCGTGATACCGGCGGAACGCCGGGACGCGCCACGCAACCAGTCCGGCGCCGGCGATGCACAACAACCCGCCGGAGACCACGGACGCCATCGGCGAGAACGCCGCCGCGACGAGCCCGGCCTCGAGGTCGCCGAGCCTCGGGCCGCCGGTGACGACGAGGATGTGGATCCCGAACAGCCGGCCTCGCAGGTGCTCGGGGACCGTGACCTGCAGGATGGTGTTGCGGAACACGGCCGAGATCACGTCGGCCGCGCCGGCGACCGCGAGGAAGAACAGGCCGAGCCACAGGTTCGAGCCGACGAGGCCGAACGCCGCGATCCCGGCGCCCCACACGACCACGGCCCAGATCACCGCGAGCCCCTGGTGCCTGATCCGCCCGACCCAGCCCGTCGTCGCCGCGCCGATGAACGCGCCGACCGCCGGCGCCGCGAACAGCAGCCCCACGACCTCGGGTCCGCGGTGGAACTGCGTGAGCGCGAGGACCGGGAACAGCGCCCGCGGCATCCCGAACACCATCGCGATGATGTCGATCACGAACGTCGACTGCAGGACCTTGCGACCGCGGAGGAAGGCGAACCCCTCGCGGACGGCCCGCCATCCGACCGTCGCGCGCTCGCCCTCGGCCGGCGGCAGCGGCCGGATCAGGATCGACGAGAGGACCAGCATCCCGATCGAGATCAGGTCGATCGCGTACGCCCAGGAGAAGCCCCACGCTCCCACGACGAGGCCCGCGAGCGCCGGTCCGATCAGCCCCGCGCCGTTCCACAGGACCTGGTTCAGGGCCGCGGCGGCCGGAAGGAGGCTCCGGTCGATCAGGCGCGGCGTGATGGCGCTCCGGGTCGGGCTGTCGATCGCGCTCGTCGCGGCGATCCCTGCGACCGCGACGTAGATCAGCGCGATCGGCGGGTCGCCGTTCAGGGCGCCGGCGAGCAGGAGCCCCGACGATGCGAGGTAGCCCACCTGGGACGCGATGAGGATCTTGCGGCGATCGAACGCGTCGAGGAACGTGCTTCCGGCGAGCGTCCCGGCGACAAGCCCGACGAACCCCACGAGCCCGAGGAAGCCGACGGCCGCGGTCGAGTCGGTGAGCTCGAACACCTGGAGGTAGGTCGCGACGATCGTGAACTGCGAGCCGAACGTCGACGCGAGCAGCCCGAGCCACAGTCGTCGGTAGTCGCGCGAGAGGCGAAGTGGTGTCGTATCGACGGCGATGCGCCGGACCAGTCCGCGGCGCCGAGGCTCGCGCCCTGGGGGGATCTCCTCCGGAGCCTCGGACGCCATCGGTCAGACGTTAGCAACCGCTCGATGGAACCCGTCGCCCTCTCATGCGGTCTGGTGGACGGAGCGGGAAGGAGGATGCATGCGTCGACTCATCGTTCTCGTCACGGCACCGGTGATGCTGATGGTGACCGCGGCGCCGGCCCATGCGGGCGGGCGGCCCACGCCGCAGGACGCCGGCAGTCTCGTGACGCTCGGTGGCTTGGTGGTGATCGGACTGCTCGCCCTGGCCGGGGCTACGTGGCTGTCGCTGCTATCGCCTCGTCCAGCACGTCGAGGCCCTCGTCGAGCAGACCCTCCTCGATCGTGAGCGGCGGCAGCAGCCGGATCACGTTGTCGTAGGTTCCCGCCTTCAGGATCACGACGCCCTCGTCGAGGCATCGCTTCACGATCGCGTTCCCGTCGGCGCCGGACAGCGGCTCCTTCGTCCCGCGGTCGCTCACGAGCTCGATCGCGGTCATCATCCCGCGGCCCCGGACCTCGCCGATCACCTCGTGACGCTCCTGCATCTCGCGGAGCCGCCCCATGACCTTCTCGCCGAGCGTCCTCGAACGCTCGAGCAGCCCCTCTCGCTCGATCTGGTCGAGGACGGCGAGCGCGGCCGCGGCCGCGACCGGGTTGCCCCCATAGGTCCCCCCGAGCCCGCCGACGTGCACCGAGTCCATGACGTCGGCCCGGCCCGTGACCGCGCTGATCGGCAACCCGCCGCCGAGCGACTTGGCGCTCGTGACGAGGTCGGGCACGACGCCCTCGTCCTCGATCGCGAACCAGTGGCCGGCACGACCCATGCCGCTCTGGATCTCGTCGGCGATGAACAGGATCCCGTGCTCGGCGCAGAACTCGGCCAGGCCCTTCACGAACCCCGGCGCCGGCACGATGAACCCGCCCTCGCCCTGGATCGGCTCCAGGATCACCGCGGCGACGTTGTCCTCGCCGATGTGCTTGTGGATCTCGTCGCGCGCGTACGCGAGCGCCTCCTCGGCGCAGCGCTCGGGCCCGCCGGGCCACCGGTACGGGTACGCGAACGGCAGCCGGTAGATCTCGGGCGCGAACGGCCCCATGCCCTGCTTGTACGGCATCACCTTCGCCGTGAGCGACATCGCGAGCAGCGTGCGCCCGTGGAACGCGTGGTCGAACGTCACGATCGCCTGCCGCCCGGTCGCCTTGCGCGCGACCTTCACCGCGTTCTCGACGGCCTCGGCGCCCGAGTTCGCGAACATCGTCTTCTTCGGTGCGTCGCCGGGCGCGAGCGCGTTCAGACGCTCGGCGAGCTCGATGTAGGGCTCATTCGCCGTCACGTGGATGCACGTGTGCGTGTCGAGCTCGAGCTGGCGTTGCGCCGCCGCCACGACCTCGGGCGAGGTGTGGCCGACGTTCAGGACCGAGATGCCGGTCGCGAGGTCGATCAGGCGGTTGCCGTCGACGTCCTCGATGATCGCGCCCGAGGCACGCGCCGTGACGATCGGATGGATGCTGAACACGCCCTGCGGCACGGCGTTGGCGCGGCGCTCGAACCACACGCGCGACCTCGGGCCCGGGATCTCGGTGACGACCTTGCGCTCCTGCGGGATGTCCACTCTCGGCGACCTCCTCCTGGCGTGGTTCGTGACACGAGTCGCGGCTCAGTCTGCCACGCCGGAGCATGGCGCGAGCATGACGACTCGAGGTCTCACTGCCTGCGGGCGTGGCGGCCCGAGGCCGCCGGCTCGGGCTCGCCGATCACGTGCTCGACGCGGATCCCGTAGGCCGCCTCGGCGCGATGCGGCAGGTCCACCTTCAGCCACTTCGACAGGCCCTTGGGGAACGTGGAGATCACGATCGCGTCGAACGGCCCGTGGTCGCGGATCGCGTCGCCGATCGCGAGCATCGGGTTCCCGTCGCCGACCTCGCCCTCGAGCTCGGCGTCGAGGCCGCCGAACCGCGACATCGCCGCGTCCAGGCTCGCCTTCGCCGTTGCCCGTGCTTCCCCTTCGGTCCAGAGGTGGTCCCGAGGAGGAGTCGCGGGGACCACCAGATAGAAGGACGTCGGGCCGTGCCGAGCGAGGTCGCGGAGCCGGTTGGCGAGGGTCTCGGCCCCGAGGGTCTGGTTGGCCACCACCAGGTAGCGCTGCACGAGCACCACCTCCCTGTGGGACCAGGGTACGACGGGCTGCGCCGTTGCGAAACCCCGTCGCGGTGGTCTCGGAACTGGGGTTTTCGGCATACTGGCAGCCACAGCGACCTGCGACGACGCGCGGGTTCCCACGTTCGAAGGGGAGGCATCGATGGGGGACGTGAAGACCTTCAAGATGTACATCGGCGGCGAGTGGGCCGACGCCTCGGACGGCAACACCCGACAGATCGTGAGCCCCGCGCACGGCGACGTGATCGCCGAGGTTCCCGAGGGCACGAGCGAGGACGTCGACCGGGCCGTCAAGGCTGCCAAGACCGCGTACGAGGAGACGTGGTCCGACGCGACGCCCGGCGAGCGCTCGCGGGCGCTGCTCAGGATGGCCGACCTCGTCGAGGAGCACGGCGACGAGATCGGGCGGCTCGAGTCCGAGAACGTCGGCAAGGTGCACGCGCTCACGATGACCGAGGAGATCCCGGTCATCGCCGACCAGTTCCGGTTCTTCGCCTCCGGCGCGCGGATCCTCGGGGGACTCGCCGCCGGCGAGTACATGAAGGGCTACACGAGCATCCTGCGGCGCGAGCCGATCGGCGTCGCCGGGCTCATCGCACCGTGGAACTACCCGCTGTACATGGCCGCGTGGAAGCTCGGACCGGCCCTCGCGGCCGGGAACACCGTCGTCATCAAGCCGGCGGAGAACACCCCGCTCACGCTCCTGAAGTTCGCGCAGCTGATCGCCGAGGCCGAGATCTTCCCGCCGGGCGTGTTCAACGTCGTGACCGGCGACGGCGAGCCGGTCGGCGACGCGATCGTGAAGCATCCGGACGTCGGGATCGTCTCGCTCACCGGCGAGAGCTCCACCGGCAGGCTCATCGCGAAGAACGCCTCGGAGACGCTGAAGCGCGTGCACCTCGAGCTCGGCGGCAAGGCGCCGGTGATCGTGTTCGACGACGCCGACATCGCGTCGGCGGCCGAGTGGATCCAGGTCGCCGGCTTCTTCAACTCGGGTCAGGACTGCACGGCGGCCGCGAGGGTGCTCGCGGGCCCCGGCGTCTACGACGACCTCGTGTCCGAGGTCGTCTCGAAGGTCTCCGAGATGAAGGTCGGCGACATCTGGGACGACGAGGCCGCGATGGGTTCGGTCGTCTCGGACGTGCAGCTCGAG
>DATFEU010000112.1:0-12704 GCA_035250725.1 Actinomycetota bacterium | reverse complement strand
GACGGCTCGGTGAGTTGGTTCCGGCGGGAGGGTCGGCGTTACCGATCCGGACCCGCGCCTCCAGAGGAGCTCATCGCCTCGTGAGGCGTCGGCTCACCTCCCGAACACCGGCCTGAGCGCCGCGTAGAGGTCGCGGTACCGGTGGTAGGACTCGTCGTACGCCTCCCGTCTGTCGGGATCGGGCTCGTGCTCGTCCGGTTGGTACTCGACGAACGCCTTCACCGCATCCCCCACCGTGGGGTGCATCCGAGCGCCCACCGCGGCGAGGATCGCGGCGCCGGTTGCGGTCGTCTCGACGCTCGTCGGCACACGGACCGGCAGGCCGGTGACGTCGGCCTTGATCTGACGCCACAGCGGACCCTTGGCACCCCCCCCGACGATCGTGAGCCTGCGAACGTCCAGGCCCGCGTTCGTCATCGCCTCGACGATGTCGCGGAGCGCGAACGCGCTTCCCTCGAGGATCGCGCGGGTCATGTGGGCGCGCGAGTGCGCGAGCGTCAGCCCGTAGAACACGCCGCGGGCGGCGCCGTTCCACTCGGGCGCCATCGCTCCCTGCATGCACGGGAGGAAGACCAGACCCTCGGCGCCGGCCGGCACGCGTTCGGCCTCCTTCGATAGGAGATCGTAGGCGTCACCCAGACCCTCGGCCTCCGCGCCCCGCTCGATCGGCGCGAACTGGTCCCGCCACCACCGCAGGTTGCCGCCGGAGACGAAACCGGGGTTCTCGAGCAGCCAGGCGTCCGGGTCCGCGTGCGGGTGACACTCGACGAGCATCGTCGGGTCCTCCCGCGGCTCGCTCGATGCCGCGCACACGGGTTCGGCCGTGCCGACCACGTCGCACACCTCACCCGGCTCGAACACGCCGGCGCCGAGCGTCGCGGCCATCTCGTCGCCGCACCCGACGGCGACCACCGTGGCCGGATCGAGGCCGGTCGAGTCGGCGAAGGCCGCCGAGATCGTCGCGATCGGCTCGGTGGCGGCGGCAACCTCCGGCAGCAGGGACTCGGGGATCTGGACGGCGTCCAGCACATCGGGTGACCACTTCCGCGACCGAGGATCGAGGAGCGCGAGCGACGATGCGTTCGAGTAATCGACGACGACCGGGCCGGCGACCTCCTTGAGCGCGTAGGTGCCCGGCGACATGAGGAACGCGACGTTCGACCAGATCTCCGGTTCCTCATCGCGGACCCAGAGGGCCTTGAAGACCGCATGCGACGAATCCAGGTTGGCGCCCACGGCCCGATAGAAGTCCTCCGGGGAGATCCTCTCCGCCACCGCCGCGGTTTGGGGTTCGGCCCGTCGATCCATCCAGATCATCGCCGGACGCAGCGGCCGGCCCGCGCCGTCACAGACGACCATCCCGTCGAGCTGCGACCCGAACGAGAGCCCCTTCACCGCCGAGGGTCCTTCCGGGACCCGCCCGAGCAGCTCGCGGACGCCCGCCGCGACCGCGGCCGGCCAGGCGTCCGGATCCTGCTCGGCGGCGCCGGGGAACGGGAACGACAGGTCGTAGGTCTGGTAGGAGGAGCCGACCAGCGTCCCGTCCGCCGAGTACAGCGCGCAGTTCGTCCCCTGCGAGCCGACGTCGCAGCCGATCACGTACGGTCCGGTCACGGCAGGATCACCATCTTGAGGCCGGCGCCTTCGCGGATCGTCTCGAACGCCTGCCCGATCTCCTCGAGCGGGAACCGATGGGTCACGACCCGCGCGAGCTCCTCCTGCCGCCGATCCAGGTAGCCCATCGTGATCCGGTACTGCCGATGCGTCGCGCCGTACGCGCCGAGGATCGCGAGCTCCTTGTAATGGAGCTCGTTCATGTCGAGCGGGCTCACGGGGTCGTGCTTCGGCAGCCCCGCGAAGTACACGACGCGAGCGCGCTTGGCGGCGATCTCGAGCGCTGCCTGCTGCGCCTGCTTGGACGGCGCGGCGACGCTCACGCGGTCCGCCCCCGCGCCGCCGGTCCGCGACAGCACCGCCTCCACCCCGTTGTCCTCCCCCGCGACGAAGGCATCGTCGACGAACGAACCGACCACGTCCATCGCGATGTCGAGCCGGTCCTGCTTGACGTCCGTCATGAGGATGCGGCTCGCGCCTCGATCGCGGCACATCACGGCCTGCCAACACCCGATCGGACCGGTCCCGAGGATCACGACGGTGTCGCCGAGCCGAACGTCGAGCACCTCCACCCCGTTCAGCGCGCAGGCGAAGGGATCTGCGACCGTCGCGAGGTCCGACGAGAGATCGGTAGGTAGTGGGATGAGGTTCTTGGTCGCGATCGGCGGCACCGCCGCCAACTCGGCGTACGCGCCGGGGAACGGGTCGTACCCGTACAGGAGGTGGTGCTCGCAGAGGTTCTGGAACCCCTCGAGGCACCACCGACACTCCCCGCAGGTGAGGATCGAGCCGAGGAACACGCGGGCGCCCCTCGAGACGCCGGGCGGCAGGTCCGCCTCGGGCCCGACCTCCTCGAGGACCCCGACAGGCTCGTGACCGAGCACCCACGGCACGGGCGCTCGCGGATCGCCGTTGAAGAACGTCCGAGCGTCGGTCCCGCAGACCCCGCAGGCCTCCACGCGCAGGATCGCCCCCCGCGCGTCGAGCTTCGGCTCCTCCGTCTGACGGACCTCGACCGCGTTCACGTCGGTCATGAACGCCGCCCTCATGCGCGTACCCGCCAGGGAAGGATCGAGAGCGCGACGTCCGCTTCCGAGATGGTCACGTCAGCGTCCGAGCTCGTCGACGAGCGAGCCGTGGGCCTTGTCGGCACTCCACCGCTCACGGATGACGCGGGAGAGCGCGCGGGTGATCGCCTCCGGCGACTCGTGCATGAAGATGTTCCGACCCACCGAGCACCCGATCGCCCCGGCCTCCACGGCGACCTGCATCCGCCACAGCAGCTCCTTGTCCTCCAGGCGCGAGCCGCCGGCGAGCACGACCGGGATGCCGTTCGCCGCCTCGACGAGCTTTCCGAACGACTCCGGGTCGCCCGGCCAATTCGTCTTCACGATGTCGGCGCCGAGCTCCGCGCACAGGCGCACGTTCCGGCGTAGGTACTCGAACCCGTACTGGTGCTTCAGCTCCTCGACGGTCGCGTACGTGGTCGGGAACTCCGCCTCCGCGATGAACGGCATGCCGAGGGCTCCGCACTCGCGGCCGACGGACGAGAGGATGTCGATCATCCCCGCTTCGGTCTCACCGCCGAGGGCCGTGAACAGGACGACCGCGTCCGCGCCGAGCACGAGCGCCTCCTCGACCTCGGCGATCTGCACGATCTCGGGCCGGTCGCCGCCCGGATCCGCCGACGCGGAGAGCAGCAGCGCGAGCGACGTCGTCGGCGAGAACCCGGGCTCGGCGATCCGGATCATGCCCTTGCTCATCATGATCACGTTCGCGCCGCCGGCCACGGTCTCGCGCGTGCGAGCCTCGATGTCGGCGAGTGGCTCGAGGAAGGTCGGCGAGGTCATGCCGTGGTCCAGCGCGCAGATCACCGAGACGCCGGCCGGGTCGATCACCCGCTTGAGGCGCATGGACGTCCCGATCTTCGTCGTCATCGGTCCTCCTCCGTCCCGGGAGCGCGCACGCTCCGCGCGAAGTCTCGCAGACTCCCTCGCTCCGGCGCGAACCGGACGACGGGCGAGCCCGGACGATGCGGGGCGAGCTGGGCGATGCGAGGCGATCCGGGACGGGAGCAGGACGAGCCCGGTCGGACCGAGGAGTGCCGGTACACTCCCGTCATGCGACCGGTCGCGCTGATCGGGCACGCCGACTGGGAGACGTTCGGCGTCGCTCCCGCCACGCTCGACGCCGCCGGCCTCCCCTGGATCGAACACCTCGCGCACGCGAGCGCCGGTCTCCCGTCGCTCGGGGACGTCTCCGCGATCGTCGTGTTCGGGGGCGACATGAACGTCGACATGACCGACCGGTATCCGTTCCTCGAACCCGAACGAGATCTCATCGCGGCCGCGGTCGAGACCGGCATCCCCTACCTGGGGATCTGCCTCGGCGGGCAGATGCTCGCGCGGGCGCTCGACCATCCCGTGCATGCCGCCGGGGTCCGCGAGATCGGCTTCAAGCCGCTGCACCCGACGGCCGAAGCCGGGGACGACCCGCTGTTCTCGGTCTTCGGCGACGGCAACACGGTGTTCCACTGGCATCAGGACACGTTCGAGCTTCCCGTCGGGGCCACGCTGCTCGCGACCGGTGACGAGGTCCCGACGCAGGCGTTCCGCTACGGGGAGGCGGCGTGGGGCACCCAGTTCCACTTCGAGGTCGATCGCGCCGAGCTCGAACTATGGCTCAAGACCGCCGGGGACGACGGGGTGGAGGCCTGGGGCTCGTCGGTCGACCGGATCCGGGCGGAGGCCGAGGACCACCTCGCGGGGCACGAGGCGCGAGCCCACGAGCTCTTCGAACGCTTCTGGCGGGTCGTCCGGCGCGCCGCCTGAGGGCCTCGTACTACGATCTCGGATACGACCCCCACCGTGAAGGAGGCTGCCATGGCCGACCTGAACGTCGTCACCTACCGGCCCGAGCGGAGCGAGTACGCCTGGACCTTCGGGGGCGTCGAACCCGTGTTGAAGGTGAGCCCCGGGGACGTCCTCGAGCTGTGGACCGACGACTGCTTCGGCGGGCTCGTCGAGACCGTCGACGACCTTCCGTCCGAGAAGATCACGGCGTTCAACCCGCAGACCGGACCGTTCCACGTCGAGGGCGCCGAGCCGGGAGACACCCTCGTGCTCCACTTCGTGTCGATCGAGCCGTCCCGGGAGTGGGGGATCTCGACGACGTTCCCGCTGTTCGGCGCGCTCACCTCGACGCTCCGAACCGTGACCCTGCAGGACCCGCTCCCCGAGATCGTCTGGCGCTACGACGTGGACGCCTCGCGACGGGTCGTGCGGTACCAGGCGAGGCGCGGCGAGTACGAGGTCGAGCTTCCCCTCGAGCCGATGCACGGGACCGTCGGTGTGGCACCGGCCGGAGGCGAGGTCCGTTCCTCACTCGTCCCGGACGCGCACGGCGGGAACATGGACACGCCGGAGATGCGAGCCGGCACGACCTGCTACCTCGGCGTCAACGTCGAGGGCGCGCTGTTCTCCATCGGCGACGGCCACTGCCGCCAGGGCGAGGGCGAGACGTGCGGGGTCGCGGTCGAGGCCGCGATGGAGACCGTCCTCGTCATCGACCTCGTCAAGCAGCGCTCGACGCCCTGGCCCCGGCTCGAGGACGACGGGCACATCATGTCCACGGGTTCGGCACGCCCGCTCGAGGACGCCTTTCGGATCGCCCACGGCGATCTCGTGACGTGGCTGCAGGAGGAGTTCGAGCTCGACAAGCTCGACGCCTACCAGCTCGTCTCCCAGATCGCGGAGAGTCCGGTGGCCAACGTCTGCGACCCGAACTACACGTTCGTGGCCAAGGCGCCGAAGCGCTTCCTGCCCCGTGCCGACGTCTACGCGCGAACCCGCGCCGCCGTGAAGGACGTCGCGGCCGCCTACCGGACCGAGCGCGGGGTCGCATAGGGCCATCGTCCTTCGCCCGCACGGTTTCCGGCGGGTTGCGGGAGCGGGAGGGCCGGTGCGAGGATTGGCCAAACGACGGCTGGTGGGGGCGCGCCCGCACCCGGTTCGGTCGTGCCGCCCCCCAGGGGAAGGAAAGGGGTGAGGCATGGCTGAACGTGTCGACGACAAGGCCATGATCTCCGAACGGGTGGCTCCCGTCCTCGTCGCGAGGACGCTCCGGCCGTTCGACCTGGTCGTGATCTTCGTCGCGATCGTCCTGTTCATCAACAACGCCGCCGGGCTGCAGTTCGCCGGGCCGTCGGTGTTCATCTTCTGGATCGTCGCGTTCGCGACCTTCCTCATCACCGGGGCGTTCGTGACCGCGCAGCTCGGACGGATGTTCCCCGAGGAGGGCTCCCTCTACGTCTGGACCCACAAGGTGCTGGGTCCGTTCTGGGGGTTCTTCGCCGGGTTCGTGGCGTGGTGGCCCGGGCCGATCTCGCTCGTGTTCATCGGGATCCTGTTCGCGAACTACCTCCAGCAGTTCGCCGTGCTGGCGAACCCCGACTGCGAGTTCCCGTGCATCTTCACCGAGAACTGGCACATCGGCGTCGTGGTGCTCGCGGTGATCTGGTTCAGCGCGCTGATGTCGTACCTCAAGATGCGCGTAACGCAGAACTATGTGAACGTGATGTTCTGGTTCTACGGGGCGGCGATCTTCCTGATCGGGTTCGCCGGCGTGTGGTGGCTGCTGCAGGGGAACGCGGCGTCGACCGACTTCGGGACGGGGTGGGACCCCTTCCAGGGCGACGAGCTGGCGCTCGGGCTCCCCGCGAACCTCACGTTCTTCTCGTTCGCGATCCTCGCGCTCCTCGGGATCGAGACGCCGCTGAACATGGGCGTCGAGGTGTCGGGCGGCGAGAAGGCGATCCGCACGTTCCTGCTCTGGGGCTGCGTGATCGTCATGGCCGCGTACCTCTGGGCGACCTGGGGGAACATGGTCGTGATCGAGGCCGGCGGGGCGAACGGGACGACCGGGGGCGCCGAGTCCGTGGGGCTCGCGCTCGGGCGGTGGACCGGCGCCGCCGTGTCGCTGGTGCTCGCATGGGTCGTCCTGACCGTCGCCGCCGTCTACAACTACTCGTTCGGACGCCTGCTGTTCGTCTCCGGGCTGGAGCGGCGCCTGCCGCACCAGATCGGCAGGGTCAACAAGAACAGGGTCCCCGCGAACGCGATCACGCTCCAGACGGTGATCTCGACGATCCTCGCCGTCGTGATCTTCTTCGTGTTCGGCAGGGGCGAGACCGACCCGTACAAGTACTTCTACATCCTGTACGCCGGCGTCACGATCGTGTGGTGCATCTCGACCGCGTTGCTGTTCCTGGACATCTTCTTCGCGAAGCGCGCCGAGCCGGAGCGGTTCGAGCACGAGCGGCGGGTTCCGACCGGCTGGCTGTACCTGTGCGGCGCGGTCGGATTCGTCGTCAACCTCCTGGCCGTCCTGTTCATCTTCGTGGGCTCGTGGTATCCCGCCGGGTTCCCGACGCTCGCCGAGTGGAACGCATGGATGGTCGGCTTCACGGCCGTCTCGGTGATCTCCGGGATCGTGATCTACGTGATCTCGCAGCGGACGAGGAGGGGCAAGACCGACGAGGAATTGATCGTGCTGGGTGCGGCGGAACAGGAGATCGCCGAAGATCTTCCGGCGACCTGATCGCAGGCTCGACGTCGTGAGGGGCACGCAGCGCGTGCCCCTCCGTCGTCTCAGGCAGGGTCAGCCGCCGAGCCCGTGCAGCGCCCGACAGCTGCCGGCCAGCACCAGGCGACCGAGAAGATCGGCCTCGTCGGCGTCGACGTACCCCCGGTCCGCGAACCGGTCCAGCACCGGCTCGAGCGCCCGGCGTGCGAGCAGCGCCGAGACCCAGAAGGACTCGGGCTCCCCGGCCTCGTCGGAGCCGTAGAGCAGCTTGGCCGCGGGGACGGTGCCCACGAGCATCTCGAGGGCCCACTCGACCTGGCCGAACCCCCACGGGATCAGCTCGGACAACTCCAGGTACACGTTCGGCAGGACCGAGGCGATGTACGCCGCCTCCCGGATCCACGGATAACCGCTGTGGACCAGCACCACGGGCTGGTCCTGGAGGTCGACGAGCAGTGGGAACAGTTGCCCGGGCCGGGCGTGCCCGAGGTCGATGTCCGGGTCGCCACCGCCGCAGTGGAAGTGGAAGGGGCGGTCGTGCTCCTTCGCGATCGCGAGCGTCCTGCGGATCAGGAAGTCCCGGACCGGCTTGGCATGCTCCCGGCTCTCGTTCCATCCGTCCGAACGCCACCGTTCGAAGGCAGCCGCGGCGTCGGAACGCGACGGGTCGCCGACGTCGAGGCCCGTGCGGTACGCCACGATCGACTTGTAGGCGACGCAGTTCGGGTCGCCGGCCGCCTCGACCGCCTCGGCCTCGACGCCGTCCACCAGATCGTCGAACCCGCGCTCCCGATGTCGCAGGATCCACGGCTCGAGCCGCACGACGCGGTAGACGGTCGCGCCGATCGTGCGGGCGAACTCGTCGGCGGGGACCGGCGGCTGCGGGAACCCCTCGTCCGAGAGGACGGCGACGACGCCCGCCGCGTCGAGCAGTCCCTTCGTGTAGCCGACCGGGTCGGCCTGCAGCGCCGCCGTGCGCGCCTCGGTCACGGCCTCCCGGGTGGCGTCACAGCCGAGGTGCTCGGCGAGCCAGCGCCGCACCGAGGACGCCAGCACCGTCGAGTTGGTGAGCTCGTCGACGACCGGCCAGAGCTCCTCCCCGATCCGCGACGACGAGGCGAAGGACTCGCCGAGGAAGGTCATCCTCGTGTCGAACCCGGCGCCATCGCGCGCGAGCAGATCCTCGAGCCGGTAGGGATGGGTGTGCGCGTCGACGATCTCGGCCGTCGATAGATCCACTCGCCCCACGGCGTCCCCTCTCCCCGACTTCAGTAGCGCCAGCGGTGCGCGCGGACGACCTCGTCCTTGCCCCTGCCCTCGAAGGCGGCCGCCTCCCCGTGCCGCGTCGCCAGGAAGGCCTCGAACAGCACATCGCCCATCGCCTCCCGCAGCAACGAAGACCCATCGAGCGCCCGGATCGCCGCGCCGAGCGAGGACGGGAGCCGGTCGACGCCGCGCCGACGCCGCTCCGCCGCGGAGAGCGAGGCAGGATCGACCGTCACGGGCTCCGGCAGTCGGAGCTCGCGCTCGATCCCGTCGAGGCCGGCGGCGGCGACCGCGCCGAGCGCGAGGTACGGGTTCGCGGCCGCGTCCATCGACTTCAGCTCGAGGTTGGCGGCCTCGGGCCGGCTCCCCACCATCCCCGTCACGAACCGGAGGGCGGCCTCGCGGTTCTCCCTGCCCCAGCAGGCCCACGGTCCGCTCCATCGGTGAGGCTGGAGCCGCTGGTAGCTCGCGACCGAGGGAGCGGTGATCGCGGTGAGCGCGGGGAGGTGGTTGAGGACGCCGGCCGTGAACGCCTCCGCCTTCTGCGTCATGCCTTCGGGACCGCGGCCTCCGTGGAACAGGTTGCGGCCGCGGCGGTCCCACAGGCTGAGATGCACGTGCATCCCGTTGCCGACGAGGCCCGCGAACACCACGGGGGCGAACGACGCCGCGAACCCGTGGTTCCGCGCTGCCGCGCGGATCGTGTGCCGGACCACGAGGTTGTCGTCCGCGATCGCGATCCCCGAACGATGCGGGACCGAGAGCTCGAGCTGCCCGGTCGAGTACTCCGGATGGAACTGCATCACGCCGGTGCCCTGCGACTCGAGGGCGCGGATCAGGTCGGTGGCGAACGGCTCGACCTCGGCGAGGGCGATCGCGCTGTAGGCGGGCCCCACGTGCGCCGGATCGACGTCGGAGCCGGGCTCCATATCGCTTCCTCGCCGGGCCAGGAAGAACTCGACCTCGAAGGCCCCTCGGATCTCGAGCCCGGCGCCCTGCAGCCGTTCGAGCATCCGCCTGGCGAACGTCCGAACGCACGCCGCATAGGGCTGCCCCTCCTGGTCGAGCTGGTCCACCGGCGCGAGCGCCCACCCGGGACTCGCCGCGAGCGCCACCGTGGCGCCGGGGTCCGGCATCAGGCGGGTGTCGCCCGTCGGACCCGAGATGTACCGGGACGACGTGATCTGGTCATCGACGAGGAACACCGAGAACACCGGCGACAGACCGATCCCGAACCGGACGGCCTCCTCGAATCGCCGGATCGGGACGGTCTTCACGAGCGTGACGCCGTCGCCGAGCACCACCGCGAGCGCGACGGCTTCCACCCCATCGGCGGCGAGACGCCGGGCCACCGTCGAAGCCGCCTGCGGGCCACCCGCCTTCGGCCGCTGTGACGACGTCCGGGCTCGTGCGGCGGGACTCAGAACAGCTCCAGGTACTCCGTCCGCTCCCAGTCGCTCACGTGGTCCGCGAGCCTCGAGAGCTCGTACCGCCGCATCGTGGTGTACGCGGCGATGAAGTCCTCGCCGAAGAACTCCCGCGTCGCCGGCTCGCTCTCGAGCGCGTCGAGCGAGGCGCCGAGGTCGAGCGGGAGCTTGTCCAGCGACTCGTCCTCCTCGGCCGGGACGCCGGGCTTTGAAGGTTCGGGCACGGAGAGCTTGTCCTCGACCCCCCGCAACCCGGCCTGGATCAGCGCCGCGCCGACGAGGTACGGATTCGAGAGTGCGGACGGCGCCCGGTACTCGACGTGCTTGGAGTCGGGACTTCCGCCCTTCACGCGGACGAGCGCCGAGCGGTCCTCGAGGCCCCAGGAGACGTTCGTCGGGCTGAAGGTGTGCCGCCGGCGGCGGCGGAGGCAGTTCACGGTCGGCGCGATCACCGCGTCGATCGCGTTCGCGTAGGTGAGAACCCCGGCGATGAACGAGCGCATCGTGTCGTTCATCCCATCCGGATCCCCGTCGTCGCCGAACGCGTTCTCGCCCGAGTCGGCGTCTATGAGCGAGAGATGCGTGTGGCACCCGCTCCCCGCAGAGTCCGCCCACGGCTTGCTCATGAACGTCGCGAGGTAGCCGTCCTGCTTGGCGATCTCCTTCACGCCGTTCTTGAACGTGAACGCGTTGTCGGGTCCCGCGAGCCCGCGACCCGGCGCGAAGTTGATCTCCCACTGCGATCCCGCGTACTCGCAGTTCGCGGTGATGATGTCGACGCCGACCTTCGGCATCTCCTCGACGATCCGCCTGATCGATGGCACGTAGTCGTTCCGCACCGTGTTGAAGATCTGGTAGCCCTCGAACAGCGGCTCGTGCGTGTCCCCCGTGAGGAGGTAGAACTCGAACTCCGAGCCGATCAGCGGCGCGAAGCCCATGTCGCCGGCGCGTTCGAGCGCGCGGCGGAACACGGCTCGTGGTGTTGCGGCGAGCGGCGTCCCGTCGTACCACTGCGCGTCGCAGATCAGGCGACCGGTCGCGTCGGCCCACGGGACGATCGCCGCGGTGTCCGGATCGGGGAACAGCAGCTGGTCCCCGTACCCCATCTCTTCGTGGTACAGCGTGCCGGGGACGACGTCGGAGCGGGAATCGAGGACGCTCACCCCGCCGTACATGTTCAACCCGCGCTGCGCGTAGTCGAACGCGTGGGCGATCGGGATCGTCTTCGACCTCGAGATGCCGTGCATGTCCGGCAGCTCGAACCGCACGAACCGGACACCGTCCTTCTGCCAGCCCTCCAGGACCTTGGTCGTGTCCCCCACGCTCGAACCCCTTCCTCCCGTTCGCCGCTCGTGCGGGATCCTCGGCGCGGATCGGGCCGATCGTGCGGCCGCGACCTGGGGCCGGACCCAGTCGTCGGTATACCGTGGGGCCATAGAATGCCGCAACGCGAGCCGCCGGACGCGCCCCGAGCCGGCCGCCCGCCGGCCGGTCCGTCCGGCACCGACACAACGGAGAGGTGCGCATGACCCAGGCGTTCGTCGACGGCAGCCGGAGTCGGGTGCTCCCCCTCGAGCTGGGGCACGAGTACCCCGTCGTCGTTCGGGGGGAGGGTGCGTGGATCGAGGACGCCTCCGGGCGCAGGTACCTCGACGCGATGAGCGGCGGCTCGATGGCCGCGACCCTCGGCCACGGCCGCCGAGACCTCATCGAGGCGGCCAGGGCTCAGGCCGAGAGGCTGGCCTTCGTCCACAACGAGCGACTGACGAACCCCGCGCAAGAACGGCTCGCCGCCGAGCTCGTGGAGGTCGCTCCCCGGGGCTTCACGCGGGTGCGCTTCGTGACGAGCGGCGCGGACGCCAACGAGATGGCGCTCCAGCTCGCGCGCAGCTACCACGTCGAGCGCGGCGAGCCCCAGCGCTGGCAGGTGATCTCGCCGGCGCAGGCGTACCACGGCCCGACGATGCAGACGCTCGCCCTCACCGGGCGGCCCGGGCTTCATGGACCGTTCGGGGCCTACCTCCCGGAGCACCTGCACATCCCGCCGAGCTCGACGCATCACGATCCCACCGGCGAGGCGGCGCTCGACGCGCTCGACCGCGCGCTCGAGCAGGCCGGACCCGAGAACGTGTCGGCGTTCTTCTGCGAGGCGATCGCCGCCGCGGCGCTGCCCGCCTACACCCCGCCGAAGCGGTTCTGGGACGGGCTCGCCGAACGCCGCGAGCGGCACGGCTTCCTCGTCCTGTTCGACGAGGTCGTGACCGGCGTCGGCCGGATCGGTGAATGGTTCGCCGGCAACGCGACGGCCTGCACCCCCGACATCATCGCAACCGCGAAGGGGCTCGGCGCCGGCTACGCGGCGATCGGCGCCGTCCTGTGCCGGGAGGAGGTGTTCGACGCGATCGCCCGCGGTTCGCGGCGCTTCCCGCTCGGCCACACGTGGGACGGGGCGCCGCTCTCGTGCGCGGTCGGGCTCGCGGTGCTCGAAGCGCTGCGGTCCGAGGGGCTCGTCGACCACGTTCGCGAACGGGGTGCTCGCCTGCGTGACGAGCTCGATGCCTCGCTCGAGGGCATCCCGATGGTGGAGGAGGTTCGCGGACACGGCTACCTCCTCGGGGTGTCGTTCGCGGATCCGCGCGACCGGTCGAGGTTCCTCCCCCGCGAGAGCCGCGTGGCCGGCAGGATCGACGCCGCGGCGTTCGACCGCGACCTGATCACCCTGTCGACCCAGCCGACCCGCGACGGATACGCTGGCGACCAGACGCTGTTCGCGCCGCCGTTCACGACGACCGACGAGGAGCTCGCAGAGATGGT
>DATFEU010000074.1:0-2121 GCA_035250725.1 Actinomycetota bacterium | reverse complement strand
GCGCGGCGCAGCAGACTCGTGGGCGAGGGGGGAGTTGAACCCCCACGTCCTTTCGGACACAGGAACCTGAATCCTGCGCGTCTGCCAGATTCCGCCACTCGCCCGTGGGGTTCGGAATCGTAGCAGCGGCCCGTCCCGGGTTCCCGCGAGGCAGTCGACGGGTAGGATACGCGCGAGCGCTCCTGACCAGCGCATACACCGACATCGTGCCCATCCTTCGCGACTTCGAACGACGCCTCGGCGGCCTGGTCGAGGGCTTCTTCGCGACCACCTTCCGTTCGGGACTGCAACCGGTAGAACTCGCGAAGCGCCTGATGCGCGAGATGGATTCGGCGAAGACGGTCGGCGTCCGGGAGGTCTGGGCACCGAACCGGTACGTGTTCACCCTCTCCGAGCAGGACGGCACGCGGTTCGAACAGGCGGAGCAGGCACTCGTCACGGAGCTGAAGCAGGTGGTCCGCGAGGCGGCGTCGGAGCGCGGATGGGGGCTGGTCGGCCCTCCCGAGATCGAGTTCGAGGTGGACGAGGGGCTCGGCAAGGGGCGGTTCCGCTGCCTCGCGTCCTTCGTGGAGGGTGAGGAGGAGCTGCTGCCGCAACCCGCGCCCGGCGGCCGTGGCTCTCTCGTCACGCTGGCCGACGGGCGGAGCACGGCCCTCGACCGACCCTCGATGACGATCGGACGGCTCCCCGAGTGCGACGTCGTGGTCGACGACGCCGGCGCCTCCCGGCAGCATGCCGAGGTCCGTCGGACCGACGAGGGGTTCGCCCTCACCGACCTCGGCTCGACGAACGGAACGCTCGTGAACGGCTCACCGATCCGGGAGCGGCTGCTCGAGGACGGCGACCGGATCACGATCGGTGAGACGATCCTCGAGTTCCGGAGCGGTTGACGTGTCGCCGTTCGTCCTGTCGGTCCTGAAGTACGCGCTGCTCGTCCTCCTGTACTTCTTCGTGTTCCGCGCGCTCCGCTCGGTCGCCACGGACGTGAGCGGACGCCGCCGCGGGGCCACCACGCAGATGCGGACGCCGACCCCGATCGACCCGGCCAAGGCCTCCCGGGGTGGGAAGTCGCCCACGCAGGTCGTGGTCCACGACGCCGGGGAGGACAAGGCGACGACCGTGCGGCTCACCAGCCCGACGGAGATCGGCCGCGGGGACGGATGTGCGATTCGCCTCCAAGACACGTACGTTTCACAGATGCACGCCCGACTCGCCGACCGGGACGGCTCCTGGTACGTCGAGGATCTCGGCTCCACGAACGGCACGTACCTGAACGACCGACGGGTCCAGGCGCCCGTCGAGGTCCATGCCGGCGACGTCGTTCGGGTCGGCAAGACGGTGCTGGAGCTCCGACGATGATGGTCTCGGTCGGCGCCGCGTCGGACATCGGCCAGGTCCGCGAGGGCAACGAGGACTCGTACCTCGTCATCGCGCCGCTGTACGCCGTCGCCGACGGCATGGGCGGCCACCGCGGGGGCGAGGTCGCCTCGAACCTCGCGCTCGAGACCGTGCAGCAGCTGTTCGAGCAGGGGTCGGGGACGCTCGCCGAACAGGTCGCGCAGGCGAACCGCGCCGTCTTCGAGCGATCGCAGCACGACCGGAGCGTCTCCGGGATGGGGACCACGCTCACGGCGGCGCTGATCGACGGCACCCGGGTGCACCTCGCGCACGTCGGCGACTCGCGCGCGTACCTGTTCCGCTCCGGTGAGCTCTCGCTGCTCACCGAGGACCACACGCTCGTCCACAAGATGGTGGCCGAGGGGGAGATCACCGAGGAGGAGGCGGAGACCCACCCGCACCGCAGCATCCTCACCCGTGCGCTCGGCGTGGACGCCACGGTTCAGGTCGACGAGTCTGACGTCGAGGTCGCGGACGGAGACCGGCTCCTCCTGTGCTCGGACGGGCTGACCGGGATGGTCTCCGACCTGCAGATCCGCGACATCCTCGGCCGGAACGTCGAGCCGCAGTCCGCGGTGGACGAGCTCGTCAAGGAGGCGAACGGGGCCGGCGGGATCGACAACATCACCGCGGTGATCCTGGACTTCGTCGACGACGGCTCCGACGAAGCGTCGACGGTCGCCGCCGAGGTCCCCCACGCCCCGACGCAGGAGCGACCGGTCC
>DATFEU010000070.1:0-4721 GCA_035250725.1 Actinomycetota bacterium | reverse complement strand
GAACGACGGCGCCGTGAGCGTCGCGGTCTTGAAGGACGGCACGTGGTCTGAGGCGCCTCGCGGCATGATCGGGCTCAGGTTGGCGAAGAGCAGTCGCAGCCTCACCGCGGCCGAGATCGGCGCGCTCCCGTTCGCGCGGGTCAGGGTTCAAGACCTGTAGCAGGTCAGGCTGAACGTCGGCGGACCGCGACGGCCTCGGCCCGTCGCTTCGCCGCACGACCCCTTGCGAACAGACGCAGCGTGTAGCCGCCGAGCGCGAGCGTCGTCAGCAGGTAGCCGGCGATCACGTAGCCGGCGTTCGCGTCCATCAACCCTCTCCCCCCGACGGCGCGAGCGCCTCGCGCGCGGCGCGCTCCTCGAGCCGGCCGACGCGGAGGCGCACCGTCATCAGGTACGCGTACGTGAGCGTGAACGCCGCGACGCCAACGAGCAGCGCGAGCAGCATCGTTCCTTCGATCTGTGGGCCTCCGAGCCGGAAGAAGGTGGGCCCCTGGTGGAGCGAGCGCCACCACACGACGGACAGGTGCACGATCGGCACGTCGATGAAGCCGATGATGCCGACCACCGCCGCCCAGCGCGCACGGCGCCCCGGGTTGTCCGTGATCTGCCGGACCGAGAGGTAGCCGACGTAGATCAGCAGCAGCACGACCGTGGTCGTGAGCCGCGGGTCCCAGGTCCACCACATCCCCCACACCGGCTTGCCCCAGAGCATCCCGAGCGCGATCGCGAGCGACGTGAACAGCACCCCGAGCTCGGCCGAGGCCGCGGCGAGGCGGTCCCACCGCGTCCTCTTCGTCCGCAGGTACGCGATGCTCGCGACGAACACGACGAAGAACGCGAGGTAGGCGAGCCACGCCGACGGCACGTGGATGTACATCAACCGCTGGACGTCGCCCTGGACGGCGTCGGCGGGCGCCACGATGAGGGACAGGACCGCGGAGAGGCCGAGCGCGACGAGCGTGAGCGCGCCGAGCGTGCGTTCGCCGGTGCGCGACACGGCCTTGCCAAACGTCCGCTCGGCGACCTCCATCAGTCCTCCATCACGTAGCCGAACACCAGCACGCCCGCGCTCACGAAGACGACGTCGAACGCCGCCAGCAGTCCGAGCCATGAGGCGGCCTCCGCGGCCTGCCCCGATGTCGCGAGATCCGTCGCGCGCACGCCGGCGATCAGGACCGGCGTCACGAGCGGCAGGACGAGCAGCGGGAAGATCGCCTCGCGCGTCCGAGCGTACTCGGCCACGACGCCGAACAGGTTGCCCACCGCGGCGAGTCCCACGACGCCGAGCGCGAACGCGAGCACCACGGGGCCCAGGTCGGCGAGCGCCAGGTCGAACAGGAGCACGACGAGGGCCAGGATGGCGACCGTGAGGACGAGCAACTCGAGCGCGACGGCGGCGGTCTTGCCGATGAACACGGTCGCCTTGTCGATCGGGGCGAGCAGGAGCCCCTCGAGCGCTCCGTCCTCCGTCTCCACCTGGTAGGCGCGCCGTGAGGCCATCACTGCCGAGAACAGCAGGGCCATCCACAGCAGGCCCGGCGCCACGCGCTCGAGCACCTCGCGTCCGGGCCCGAACGCGAACCCGAAGGCGATGAGGATCGTGGCCGCGAACGGGACCATCGTGCCCATCGCGTGGCGCCCGCGGATCTCGATCCGAAGGTCTTTGCCGGCGATCACTCCCGCCTGGCGGAGGAACCTCACGTCTGCCCCTCGACGTGGCCCTCACGCATCGAGACGACGCGGGCCGTGAGGCCGTGGGTGACGGCGTGGTGCGTCGCGATCACGATCGTGCGCCCCTGCGCGGCGGCATCCAGGATCATCGCGTCCACGACCGCACGGGCGGAATCGTCCAGTCCCGTCACGGGTTCGTCCAAGAGGAGGAGCTCGGGATCGCGAACGATCGTGCGCGCCACCGCGACCTTCTGTCGCATGCCGTGCGAGAAGCCCCGCACCCGTTCGTCGGCGTCGCGCGCGAGGCCGACGCGCTCGAGCGCGTCGTCGACCCGGTCACGCTCGATCGCGAGGAGGTCCGCGAACAGCCGCAGGTTCTCGCGCGCGGTCAGCTCCTCGTACAACCGGGTCCGGTGGGTGAGGAGCTCGCAGCCGCGCCGGATCTGCTCGCGCTCGTGCGCGATGTCGAACCCCAGCACCGATCCGCCGCCGTAGGTGGGCGACAGGGACGTCGCCACGATGCGGAGGAGCGTGCTCTTGCCGGCCCCGTTCGGGCCGCGGAGCACCACCGCCTCGCCGCGCTCGATCGCCAGGTCGACGCGCACGACGCCCGGCACCTCGCCGAACAACCGCGTGACGCCTCGAAGGTCGACGGCGGCCTCCCGCAGGCCGACGTCTTCGCGCGGGAGGGTTCGCATGAGCGGACCCCTTTGTATCACCGCGAGTGCACACCGATGCGCGCGTCGAGGCCTGCTTGACGTCTTGCGGATGGCCAGGGCGCCGCCTACCGTAGCCCGGCATGAAACGGGCGTTCGCGCTGCTCGGACTCTTCGCCACGTCGGTTGTCGCGTGGCTCGCGCTGCTTCCCTCACAGGTCATGGCCACTGTCGAGGGTGGCTGCACGGCCTCGATCGGCGGGGAGAACGTCACGCGAGGGCACGACTCGGCCGACACGGCGGTCCCGCTGGAGTCGGGGGACCGGGTGCGGGTCGCCGGCACCGCTCCCGAACGCATCGGCGACCTCTCGTACACCGTCCACGTGGCCGGCGGCGGGGTCCAGGTGGGCCGAGTCACGATCGCGCAGGACGGCCTCAGCTGGAGGGGGAGCGTCGACCTCGAGAACATCTCGAACGCGACCGTCGGGCTGTTCGAGATCACGGCCGAGGTGCAGAACGTCGCGGGAGAGGAGATCTGCACCGGCGTCACGTTCGTCTGCATCGAGGGGCGGAGCCCGTTCACGACCGCGGCCGGGGCGACCGCGACCGCGCTCGGCGTCGGCGGAGGCATCCTGTTGGTCCTCGCGCTCGTCCGTGCGCCGGGGATGGGGGCGGCCCGGACCGGCATCCAGGGCTTCGCGGGAGGCGCGGCGGGGGGTCTCGCCGGGGCGGTGCTGTTGCAGCAGTTCTGCGTGGTTCCGCTCACCGCCGGGACGGCCGCAGGGATCCCGGTCGCGGCCGGGGCGGCAGGCGCGATCGGGGCGTTGGTGCTGCGCACGAGCGGCACCACGGAGGCTCGGCGCACCGCTCAGCTCGCCGATGGACTCGGCGGAGACGGGGGCGGTGGCCACGCTGGCGAGCCGACCGGGGCCCTCGAACGAGCCGGCGCGGGCAGCGGAAGCGGCACAGGCGGGCACGGTCCGGCGCCGGGAAGCCCGGTCCCGCCGCCTCCGGCCGGGGGCGGGGTGATCGTTCCGCCGGTCGTACCGCCGAGGGCAGACGAGGAGCAGATCTGCGCGAGCTGTGGCACCGCGAACTCCCCCGACGGTCAGTTCTGTACGAACTGCGGGTCGAGGCTCGGCTCGTGAGCTCGGATCCGCGGATCGGCGCCCAGATCTTGGACGATAGGATCGAGAAGCTGCTGGGGCGAGGCGGCATGAGCGTCGTCTACCTCGCCGAGCACGTCCGCCTGAAGCGGAAGGCCGCGAACAAGGTGCACTCGCCCCGAGCTCGCCGAGGACCCGAAGACCACGCGGTCGCAGAGCGGCTTGACCCAGACCGGGCACTTCATGGGACGATCGACGACGTCGTGCCGGAGCAGATCGCCGGCAAGGTGGTCGATGGGCGCACCGACCAGTTCGCGCTCGCCTGCGTCCTCTAGCTGTGCCTCACGGGAGCCGTGCCGTTCCCGAAGGAGCAGGAGACGGACGCGCTGTTCGCCCACCTCCAGGACGCGTCAGCCCGGAGGGTGACTGTCGATACAGAGACTCGCCCCGGGACGGCAGCGCCCCTCGATCGTCGCCGACTCGAACGAGTTCCCGATCGCGGTCCCGATCCGGGACGTGAACCCATCTTGAGGCCCGGTGCACCGGCCCCGACACCGGTCCGGTCACCCTGACGTTCACGGTCAACGGTACCCAGCTGCCGGAGGCGACCGTTCGCCTAGCGGTGCCCGGCGCGGCGCCGATGGCCGCCGCCGGTCCGACGGTGGTCAGTCCCTCCGGCCTCGCCGTCGCGTTCGACGACTTCCTGGTCGAGGATCTGTCCGGAGAGGCCGAACCCTCCCGGTAGCGCGATAGCATCGCCGGGACGGGGCGTAGCGCAGCCTGGTAGCGCGCCTGCTTTGGGAGCAGGAGGTCGGCGGTTCGAGTCCGCCCGCCCCGACGGTGGCGGCCACGGATAGCCTGCATCGGTGATGATCACGTCCGAGGTCGACGACCTGCCGGCGGGGAAGGTTCGCCGGATGCTGGCCGGCCTGCCGGACGCGGACGGGTACGAGGTCGTGGTGCGGCCGCTCCGCTACCGGGTCCAGCCGCACCTCGCCGCGATGACCGATCTCGAGGCCCGGACGGTGACCCTCCGGTTGCCCGAGCCGTTCCTGCCGTTCGGCGAGGTGGTGGCGTTCGGGGCGAAGCGCCGGCCCGGCCGCTCGATGCGGTTCATCTGGTTGACCGAGGGCGTGACGTTCCGCAAGCGGAGGGAGGTCCTGCGGTTCCTCTATCTGCACGAATTCATGCATGTCTATATGCACCACCAACACGGCCGAGGCCTGTCCGCCGAGACCACGTGCGACCGGTTCGCGCTCCTCAACTACCGGAAGCGAGAAGTCTCGAC
>DATFEU010000064.1:0-6236 GCA_035250725.1 Actinomycetota bacterium | reverse complement strand
GACCGGCATCTCGGACGTCGACGCCGTCCGCCACGACCTCGCGTTCGAGCGGTTCCTGAACCCGATGCGCGACGAGCTCCCCGACATCGACGTCGACGTGGAGTCCGCCCGCCGCGAGGACGTCTACGACATGGTGCTCTCACGCTACGGCGACGACCGGTGCGCGTGCGTCGCGATGATCGACACCTACCGCGCCCGCGCCGCCGTCCGCGAGGTGGGCAAGGCGCTCGGCCTGCCCGAACCCGAGGTCGACACGGTCGCCAAGTCGTTCCCGCACATCGGCGCCCAAGACCTCCAGGCGGCGATCGAGCGCCTCCCGGAGCTCGCCGGGTCCAACCTGAACGCGGGTCAGCTCGAACTGCTGTTCCGCGTCGCCGAACGCCTCGACGGCTTCCCGCGGCACATCGCGCTCCACCCCTCGGGGATCGTCCTGTCGAACGACGATCTGGTGCGGCGTGTGCCACTCGAGCGCTCGTTCCAGGGGTACCGCGTGATCCAGGCCGACAAGGACGACGTCGAGCTGCTCGGTTGCCTGAAGCTCGACGTGCTCGGCGTCCGGATGCTCTCGTCGATGCGACACGCGCTGGACGAGATCGCCCGCACCGAGCACGTGAAGGTCGACCTCGACCGCATCCCGACCGACGACGAGCCGACCTTCGAGCTGATCCGGGCCTCCGACACCCTCGGGTGCTTCCAGATCGAGTCTCCCGGCCAGCGCGAGCTCCTGCAGAAGCTCCAGCCGACGCGGTGGGAGGACCTGATCGTCGACATCTCGCTGTTCCGTCCGGGCCCGGTGAAGTCCGACATGATCAACCCGTACCTGCGCCGGCGAGCCGGGATGGAGGCGCCGACCTACGTGCACCCGTCGCTCCGGCCGGCGCTGCAGGAGACGTTCGGCGTCATCGTCTATCACGAGCAGGTGATGCGGACCCTCGCCGCGATGGCCGGCTACAGCCTCACCGAGGCCGACCACGTCCGCCGCCACCTCGACGACGACGCGATGCTGCCGGACCTTCGGGCCGACTTCCTGCAGCGCGCGCAGGCCCGGGGATTCCCCGACGAGGTGGCCGAACGGACATGGGACGACGTCGCGCAGTTCGCGTCGTTCGGTTTCTGCAAGGCCCATGCGGCGGCGTTCGCCGTGCCGACGTACCAGTCCGCCTGGTTGAAGACGCATTACCCGGCGCACTTCCTCGCGGGGATCCTCACGCACGATCCCGGCATGTACCCGCGTCGGCTGCTGCTCGAGGACGCCCGCGGACACGGGATCCCGATCCTGCCGCTCGACGTGAACGCCTCCGAGCCCGGATACGTGGTCGAGGAGGCCGAGCCCGACCGGTACGGCATCCGGCTGGCGCTGCAGGACGTGCACGGGATCTCGGATGCCGACATCCGCTCGATCCTCGAGGCCCGCGCCGACCGGTCGTTCGCAGATGTGGGCGACTTCCTGCGGCGGACCACCGTCTCGAGACCGGTTGTCGAGGCGATCGCGCACGCGGGCGGGTTCGACGCGATCGACCGGGGGTCTCGCCGGGACCGTCTCTATGCCGCGATGACGACCGCCCCACAGCGCGAAGGGGATCAACTCGCGTTCGACCTCCATCGCGACACTGGCCGGCCGGTCGTCTCGACCGTCGATGAGGGTGGATCGGCTCGGAACCGAAGTGACGGGTTGCCGGTTCCGGAGTTCTCATTGCCGGAGTACACGGACGCCGAGCGGGTGCGGGCCGAGCTCGAGGTCCTCGGCCTGGACGCCAGCCGGCATCTCGTGACCTTCTTCGAGCCGTTGCTTTCGGACCTCGGCGTGACCCGCTCGAAGGACCTGCGCCGGTACCGATCCGACCGGCGCGTCATGGTGGCCGGCGTGAAGGTGGCGTCGCAGACGCCGGCGATCCGCAGCGGCCAGCGGATCGTCTTCCTCACGCTCGACGATGCGACCGGGCCGGTCGAGGTGGTCGTGTTCGAGAGCATCCAGCCGAAGGTCGCCAAGACCGTGTTCCACTCGTTCGTCCTCGCGGTGGTGGGGACCGTTCGCCGGACGGGGAAGGAAGGGGTCTCGGTGATCGCGGAGGACGTCTGGGACCTCACGGCGCTCCACCATGCGCGGGGGGCCGGCCGCCTCGCGGAGGCGCTCGCGCACGAGGGCCCGGTCCCGGGAGCGGCGATCCCGCGCAAGCTCTGGCACTCGAGCGGCGGTTCGGCGGGGCGATGAGCGTCGCGTCGGAGGCGCTACGCTCGCGGACCGTGAGCCGTGCGCGGGCCTCCGAACCGATCCTGCACGTCGACCTCGACGCGTTCTACGCCTCGGTCGAGGCGCTGAAGGACCCGAGCCTCGCCGGCAAGCCCCTCGTGGTCGGCGGGGCAGGGACGCGCGGGGTGGTCATGTCCGCCTCCTATGAGGCGCGGGGGTTCGGGATCCGCAACGCGATGCCAGCGGTCCGGGCCCGCCGGTTGTGCCCCGCCGCGGTCTTCGTGCCGCCGGACTTCGAGTCCTACCAGGCGCACTCGAACCGGTTCCGCGAGATCGTGCTGGCTGTCACGCCCCTGGTCGAGCCGATCGCGCTCGACGAGGCGTTCCTCGACGTGTCCGGCGCCACCGTGTTGTTCGGCTCGCCGCCCGAGATCGCCGAGAAGATCCGGCGGGAGGTCCGCGAGGGGATCGGGGTGTCCTGCTCGGTCGGGGTGGCGCCGAGCAAGCTCGTCGCCAAGCTCGGCTCCCGGGCGGCCAAGCCGGACGGGATGGTGGTCGTGGCGGCCGACGAGGTGGAGGCGTTCCTGGACCCGCTCCCGGTCCGCGCGCTCTGGGGCGTGGGCGAGAAGACCGCGGAGATCCTGAGCCGGCTCGGCATCCGAACGGTCGGCGAGCTCGGGCGGACGCCCGCCAACGTGATCGGCAGGGTGCTGGGGGAGCAGCACGCCCGAGACCTGCTCGACCGAGCCTGGGGTGTCGACGAGCGCGGCGTCGTCCCTTACGAGGCGCCGAGATCGGTGAGCCACGAGGAGACGTTCGACCGGGACCTGGACGACGAACGGGAGCTCCTGCGCGAGGCGCTCGCGCTCTCCCGGAAGGTCGCGGCACGCCTTCGCAAGGACGGCTACCGGGCGAGGACGATCACGCTGAAGATCCGGCTCGCCAACTTCACGACGCTCACCCGGTCCCGGACGGTCCCCGTCCCGACCGACCTCGGGGCGGACGTGTACCGGGTGGTCTCCGAGCTCTTCGCCGCCCTGCCCGGTGCCCGGCGGCGGGTCCGCCTGCTCGGGGTGTCGACGTCGGGCCTGATGGAAGCGGGGGAGGAGCAGCTCGCGCTCCTGCGCGGCGAGCGCTGGAGCGACCTCGAACGGGCGGTCGACCGGGTCGAGCGGCGGTTCGGAACCGGATCGGCGAAGCCCGCGATCCTGCTCGATAAGCGAACCCGGTAGCGATCCAATCTTCTCGCGTGACGCAGGCCGTTCCTATAATGGGCCCTGACACCGAGCTGGGAGCTGCGGGATATGCCGCTTTCGCCCGACGAGCAGCGCATCCTCGATGATATCGAGCAGCGCCTGTCGCAGGAGGACCCACGGCTGGCCGAGGCCGTGAGCCGGACCTCCCTGTATACCCACCTTGCCCGGCGCATCCGCTGGTCGGCGCTCGCCTTCCTCCTCGGCTTCCTGATGCTGATGGCGTTCCCGGTGTCGCTGTGGGTCGCGGCGGCGGGGTTCGGCGTCATGCTCGCCTCTTCGCTCCTGATCTATCGCTACTTGAAGCAACTCGGTCGCGACCAGGTCCGGGCGATGCAGCAGCAGTCGGGACGGTTCTCGATCACGGGGTTGCTCGCGCGTCTCGCGGGTCGGTTCCGCACTCCGCCGCAGCCGCCGCCGGACTCCTGACGACCGGCCGCCGGCGTCGGTGTCGCGCCGGAAATGTTCCACGCGTTGCCGTTTTTTGCTTGCCACCGCACGCGCCGCTGGAGTACAACAGTCGTCACCTTCCCCGGGGGCGTGACCGTCGACCGAACGTCGAGACTTCCCCTCGACGCGCCGACGGAACGCGTTGGTGTCGTGAGGGAAACGGTCTCGTCGGAGGGCGCACGTTCCTATGGAGGGGTTCACCGCACATCAAGCAACGAAGTTCACCGGGTGTTCCCCCCGCCAGCTCAGGTACTGGGACCAGATCGGACTCGTCACGCCGTCGGTCCAGCAGACGGGTGGGCGGCCCGGCGTCCCACGGCTGTACTCGTTCCGAGACCTGGTCGCGCTCAAGGTCGTTCGGTCGCTCCTGGACGGCGGGATGTCGCTCCAGCGCGTCCGCCGAGCGTGGGACTACCTGAACCGGCGCGCGGCGCTCGACAAGCACCTGTCCGAGGTGAAGCTGATCACCGACGGCGTGAGCATCTTCAAGATCGCGCGCCGGAACGGCGAGATCATCGACGCGCTACGTGAGGGGCAGATGGCGTTCTTCGTGGCGATCGACGAGATCGCGACCGGCGTCGAGGTGAAGGTCGGCCAGTTCAAAGACGACCGGGAGCGGTTCGTCCGTGCGCTGCGCGAGGCCGCCGCGCACGCGCAGACCGGTCGCTGACCGGAGGTCACGACCCGCCGAGGCCTAGAGGCCTGGGCGGTAGGTCCCGACGATCCGGCGAAGCAGTCCCGCCTGTCTCCGCAGGTCCTTCACCGCGGCGTGGGCGTCGCGCACCGAGGCGTCCGCCTCCTCCCTCGTCGGCGTCTCGGATGCGTAGGCGGCGCGCCCCGCTGACTCCGCCAGCCGGCCGAGGTGACCGTCCGAGAACGCCACGGTCGCGGCGAGCCTCGCCCGATGCTCCTCGAGCGTCTCACCTTCCCGGCGCCCCATCCCGATGTCCGCGGCCTCACCGTCGAACACGCGGTACGCGGCGAGCACGTGCTCGCGGGGTTCCCGCGAGCGCCGGAGCAACACCCGGCGTGCCGAGGCCTTCACGATCGGGATCACGATGAGGAGGATCCCCGCCAACACGAGCAGGCCGAGCAGGATCAACCGGTAGGGGACCGAGTAGCCGGACTCGTCCTCTAGCGGCGGCGGCGGCCCGGTCCCCTGGGTGAGGCCGGGCGGCAGCGCGTCGACGCCGCCGGCGGCGCCGGGGTTCAGGAAGTCGGAATTACACAGCTGTCCGGGGACGTTCCGACACTCCGGTCCGGCGGGGCCGCCCGGTCCCAATTCCTGCCCGGGGCCCGCCTCACCTCCCGGGGTCGTCTCGGCCGGGGCGGCCGGGTTGAGATACGTGTCGACCAACGCCGCAGGGCGGAGCCCCCGTGTGGGCGTGGGCTCGAAGGCCAGCCAGCCGAAGTCGGGGAAGAGCACCTCGACCCAGGCATGCGCGTCGCTGCTCTTCACCAGGAACGTACCGTCCTCGGTCTCGGTCCCGGCCTGGAAACCGCTCGCGATGCGAGCTGGGTACCCGAGCGTGCGGACCATCGCGGCCATCGCGACCGAGAACTGCTGGCACGCGCCGACCTTCGTTTCGGTGAGGAACTCGAGGAGGGCGTCCGGGCTTCCCAAGAGGTCGACGTCCCTGTCGTACGCGAACTCGGCCTGCAAGCGATCCTGGATCGCCAACACCTGGCGGTAGGGATTCGGTTCGCCCGCGGTCCACTGGACCGCGAGGTCGTGGATCCGAGGATCGAGCGAGTCGGGCACACCGGTCCATCTGCCGTACACCTCGGGGTTCTGCATCTCGGCGGACGACGCATCCAATTGCTCGGGCGTCGGGGCGACCCATCGTGCCTTCGCCGAGTACTCGAGGCCTGCGTCCAGACCGCCGTCGAGGATCATCTGCCCGTCGAGCGCGTCGTACCTGATCTCCTCCGCCGCCAGGCTGATCGACTCCGTCCCCTGCGGGAGCGGCAGCCAGGGCGCCTCAGTTCCCTCCAGGATGCGGAAGACATAGGAGCGACTGGGGGCCTCGTCCGGCACGTCAGCTGCGGGCAGCTCGGCCGGCAGGGAGTAGACGAGCGCGTCCTGCTGGCTGAGTGGGTCGGGGCTGGAGAAGGTGGTGCCGTCGAACACGTCGTACGCACGGGTTCGCCAGTACCTCCCCTCCTCGGCGTCGACCTCGAACAGGTCCCTCGGCTCGTCATCGTCGAGCTGCGCCTGGATCGAGATGAACCCGTTCACGTCGAAGCCCGCACCGCCCTCGGTGGAAAGGTCGACGAGCGGACCCGACCGGAACCCGGGGAGCACGCCGGGCACGAGCACCGCGGCCAGGACGACGATCCCG
>DATFEU010000059.1:0-2081 GCA_035250725.1 Actinomycetota bacterium | reverse complement strand
AGCCAGGCCATCGGGTACGCTGAGTTCGCGCTGCACCTGGAGGGGACGCTGTCCCTGGAGGAAGCGATCGCGCGGACCGTGAAGCGCACGAAGGCCCTCGCCCGCCGACAGCTCGCCTGGTTCCGGCGAGATCCGCGGATCCGCTGGTTCCCGGGCGAGGGGGACGTCCTGCCGGATGAGTTGACGGGGTACCTGAGTGACTGAGCCGATCCGGATCTGGAAGTACCACGGCACCGGGAACGACTTCGTCATGCTTGAGGACCTCGACGACGCCCGGCCGCTGAACGAGGCGTTCGTCGCCGCGGTGTGCGACCGGCACACGGGCATCGGCGCGGACGGCGTGATCCGCGTGACGCGCGGGGCGACCGGCGAGGACTTCTTCATGGACTACCGCAACGCCGACGGCTCGCTGGCCGAGATGTGCGGCAACGGGATCCGGTGCCTCGGCAAGCTCGTGTTCGAGCACGGTCACACCGCGAAGACCGAGCTCGACGTCGGCTCGCGCGACGGAACCAAGCACCTGTCGCTCGGCGTCCGCGGCGGTGTCGTCGAGACCGTGACCGTCGGGATGGGGCCGCCGGCGTTCGTGCGCGAAGAGATCCCGATGGAGGGCCCGGCCGGCGAGTCGTTCCTGACCGAGCCCTTCGAGGTCGACGGCCGGACGTTCAAGGCGAGCGCGGTCTCGATGGGCAACCCGCACCTCGTGCTGTTCGTCGAGCAGGACCCGGCCGAGGTCGACGTGCGGACGCTCGGCCCTCGGATCGAGCACGACGACCGCTTCCCCGAGAAGACGAACGTGGAGTTCGTCACGATCGACGACGGCGCCGTCCGGCTGCGCGTGTGGGAGCGCGGCTCGGGGGAGACGATGGCCTGCGGCACCGGTGCGTGCGCCGCGCTCGTCGCCGCGAACGAGGCCGGGCTCGTCCCCGCGCGAGCGGAGGTGCGGTTCCCCGGTGGGACCGTGGTCGTGGACCGGGCCGCGGACCAGGTCTACCTGATCGGCCCGGCCGAACGCGTCTTCGAGGGGACGCTCGACGAGGCATGGCTCGCCGCCCGCGGGGTCGCCTGGTGAGGATCGCGAAGCGGATCGAAACCCTCCCGCCGTACCTGTTCGCGGAGCTCGACCGCAAGCTCGAGGCCAAGCGCTCCGAAGGCGTGGACGTGATCTCGCTCGGCGTGGGCGACCCCGACCTGCCGACGCCGGACCACATCGTCGAGGCGATGCGCGAGGCGGTGCGGGATCCCTCGACCCATCGGTACCCGAGCTACTACGGCTCGCTCGAGTTCCGAACGGCGGTCGCCGCGTGGTACGGGCGGCGGTTCGGCGTCGAGCTCGATCCCGAGTCCGAGGTGATGGCGCTGATCGGATCGAAGGAGGGGATCGGGCACATCTCGTTCGCGTTCGTCGACCCCGGCGACGAGGCGCTGATCCCGGACCCCGGCTACCCCGTGTACGGCGTGTCGACGCGGCTCGCGGGCGGCGTGCCGGTCTCCCTGCCGATGTCGGCGGATTCGGGGTTCCTGCCGGATCTCGGTGCCGCGCCGCTCGGCGAGCGGACGAAGACCGTGTGGCTCAACTTCCCGAGCAATCCGTCGGCCGCGGTGGCCGACGTGTCGACGTTCGAGACCGCGGTGGCGTTCGCGCGTGAGCACGACCTGCTCCTGCTGCACGACGCGGCGTACAGCGAGATCACGTTCGACGGGTACGTCGCGCCGTCGGTGCTGCAGGTCCCGGGCGGCAAGGACGTGGCACTCGAGTTCGGCTCGACGTCGAAGCTCTTCAACATGACCGGGTGGCGGATCGGGTGGGCAGCCGGCTCGGCCGAGGCCATCCGCGCGCTCGGGATCGTGAAGACGAACCTGGACTCCGGGCAGTTCACGGCGATCCAGCGGGCGGCGATCGCGGCGCTCGAGGCGCCGGCGGAGCACCTGTACGAGTTGCGGGCCGCCTACCAGCGGCGCCGCGACCTCGTCGTCGAGACCCTGAACGGCCTCGGCTGGGACCTGAAGCCTCCGCTCGGCTCCTGCTACGTGTGGGCGCCGGTCCCCGAGGGGGACACGTCGATGTCGTTCTCGGACCG
>DATFEU010000057.1:0-17620 GCA_035250725.1 Actinomycetota bacterium | reverse complement strand
CGACGCGGCGGGCCGTCGTGAGCTCGTCGGGGATCTCGACGTCGACCGGCACGACCTCGGCGGTGCCGCCGCCGGGCTCGGCCGGGAAGGACTTCGGCCGGACGAGCACGAGACGTGGCGTCGGTCCCTCGAGCCTCACGTCGACGACCCTCGAGCCGCCGAAGATCTGGGTCTGCGCCCGGTCGGGGCCGAGCACGTCGGTGGCGTTGCTCATCAGCGTCGAGCCGAGCTTCGCCTGCAGGCGGCCGGCCACGTCGCGCGCGTCGTAGCTCGTCGAGAACAGGATCAGGTCGGGCGCGTGCCGCCGGACCAGCTCGTGCAGCGCGTGGGCGGCAGGCTGCCCGAGCGTCTCCGCGTAGACCTCGTCGTCGCTCGCGTACACGGTGGACGCCCCGTGCTCGCCGAGCGTGGGCGCGGACGCGGTTGCACCGGGACCGAGCGCGACCGCCGCCACGTCGCCGCCGAGCGAACGCGCCTTCGTGAGGAGCTCGAGCGCGGACGAGCCCGGGCCGTCGGTAGTGACCTCGGCGAAGACCCAGATCGCCACGTCAGATCGCCTTCGCCTCGACGAGGAGGTCGGCGACCTTGGCCGCGGCGTCGTCGCCCGCCTGCACCACGACGCCGGCCGCCTTCTCGGGCGCGGCCGACACGGCGGTGACGCGTTGTGACGGCGCCACGTCGGCCTCGGACAGTCCGAGGTCGGCGAGCGAGAGCTGCTCGAGCGGTTTGGACTTCGCGGCCATGATGCCCTTGAGCGTCGGGTAGCGGGGCTCGGCCGCGCTCCCGGTCACGGTGACGAGCGCGGGGAGCGGCGTCTCGACGACGTCGTAGCCTGCCTCCGTCTGTCGTTCGACCCGGAGCGCGCCGTCGCCGGTGACCTCGACCTTTCGGGCGAACGTCGCGCTCGGGACGCCGAGGAGCTCGGCCACCGATGCCGGCAGCGTTCCGGTGTAGCCGTCGGTCGACTCGACGCCCCCGAGCACGAGATCGAACGGTGAGCGCTGCACGGCGGCCGCGAGCACCCTCGCGGTGGCGAGGACATCCGCGCCGCGGAGCGCTGGGTCGCTGACGAGGAGACCGGAGCTCGCGCCCATCGAGAACGCCTTGCGGAGGGCGCTCGTCGCGATCTCGGGACCCATCGACACCAGCGCGACCTCGCCGCCATGGGCCTCGACGAGCTTGAGGGCGGCCTCGACGGCGAACTCGTCTCCGGGGTCGAGCGCGCCCTCGGCGCCCTCGCGAACCAGCAGGTGGTCGTCGCCGAGCTTCGGGGTGCCCTGAGGTTCGGGCACGTACTTGACCAGGACCACGACCTGCACGGGTTCCGAGCCTTCCGTCCGGACGGGGCGAGGATATCCGAAGCCGCAGGGATCAGCCTCGGCGGGTACCCTTCCAGGCCGAAACGGGGGGTGCCCGCTGCGCTGTTCGTCGTGTGGAACGGAGAACGAGCCAGGCCGCAAGTTCTGTGGCGAGTGCGGCTCGCCCCTTAGTGTTCCCTGTCCGGCCTGCGGCACGCCGAACGCGCCGACCGTCAAGTTCTGCGGCGAATGCGGATCGGCGCTCGCGCCAGAGACGTCTCCCTCCTCGGATCGAGGGATCGGCGAAGAGTCGGGGGCGCCGGAGCCCGCGTCGGAGCGTCGATTGGTCTCGGTGCTATTCGCCGACCTCGTCGGCTTCACGGCGCTCTCGGAGTCACGGGACTCCGAGGAGGTACGAGACCTCTTGTCACGGTACTTCGACACGTGTCGCCGGGTGATCACCCGCTTCGGTGGAACGGTCGAGAAGTTCATCGGCGACGCTGTGATGGCCGTTTGGGGGACACCCGTGGCCACCGAAGACGATGCCGAACGAGCCGTTCGGGCCGCCCTCGATCTCACGATCGCCGTCGCGGAGCTCGGCGAGGAGATCGGTGCCACCGGCCTCGCCGCGCGCGCGGGTGTGATGACCGGAGAGGCGGCGGTCACGCTTGGCGCCGAGGGCGAGGGGATGGTCGCGGGCGATCTCGTGAATACCGCCTCGAGGATCCAGTCGGTCGCCGAGCCCGGAACGGTGTTCGTGGGCGACGCCACGCGCCGGGCGACCGAGGCGGCGTTCGTCTACGAGGACGCGGGGACCTTCGAGCTGAAGGGCAAGGCCGGTCTCGTTCCACTGTGGCGCGCGAGCCGGGTCGTCGCCGGTATGCGCGGTGCCCTGAAATCGGTCGGTCTGGAACCGCCGTTCGTCGGGCGCGACCGGGAGCTGCGCATGGTCAAGGAGCTGTTCCATGCGTCCGCCGATGAGCGGTCCGCGCACCTGGTCTCGGTGCTCGGGATCGCCGGGATCGGCAAGTCTCGACTCGTGTGGGAGTTCTTCAAGTACTTCGACGGCCTCGCCAACGACACGTGGTGGCACCGGGGCCGCTGCCTGTCCTACGGCGAGGGCGTGACGTACTGGGCGCTGGCCGACATGGTGAAGATGCGGTGTCGGATCGCCGAGGAGGAGGAGCCGGCCTCTGCGGCCGCGAAGCTCCGGGCGACGCTCGAAGAGCACATTCCCGACCAGGAGGAACGCAGGTGGATCGAGCCCCGGCTCGCCCACCTCCTCGGCCTAGAGGATCGCACCGCCGTGGACAAGGAAGATCTGTTCGCCGCATGGCGGTTGCTCTTCGAACGGTTGGCGGAACAGCTGCCCGTGATGATGGTGTTCGAGGACATGCAGTGGGCGGACAGCTCGCTGCTCGACTTCATCGAGTACCTCCTCGAGTGGTCGAGGTCGCATCCGATCTTCGTCGTGACCCTGGCCCGACCGGAGCTCACCGAACGGCGTCCGACGTGGGGCGCAGGCAAGGGGAACTTCACCTCGCTGTACCTCGAGCCTCTGCGCGAACCCGCGATGCACGAGCTCCTGTCCGGACTTGTCGCCGGGTTGCCTCGCGAGACGGAGGAGCGGATCTTCGAGCGTGCCGCAGGCGTGCCGCTGTATGCGGTCGAGACCGTTCGGATGCTGGTGGACAGGGGACTCCTCGTGCAGGAGGGGGCGCACTACCAGCCGACGGGGCCGATCGAGACTCTCGAGGTGCCCGAGACGCTCCATGCCCTCATCGCGGCGCGTCTCGACGGCCTGTCCGCCGACGAGCGTCGGGCAGTGCAGGACGCATCCGTGCTCGGCAAGACGTTCTTCAAGGCCGGACTCGCATCCGTTTCCGGCATGAGCGAATCGGAGCTGGAACCGCTGCTCACCTCGGTGGTCCGCAAGGAGATCCTGTCGCTCCAGGCGGACCCGCGTTCGCCCGAGCGCGGTCAATTCGGGTTCCTCCAGGACCTGCTGCGCACGGTGGCGTACGAGACGCTTTCGAAGAAGGAGCGCAAGGCGAAGCACCTCGCCGCGGCAGCGTTTATCGAGCGCACCTGGACGACGGACGAGGACGAGATCGTGGAGGTGATGGCCTCCCATTACCTCCAGGCGTACGAGGCCGCACCGGATGCCGAGGACGCCTCGGAGATCCGGGACCGTGCCCGCGACATGCTGACGAGGGCCGGGGAGCACGCGGCCTCGCTCGCCGCGGCCGGGGAGGCGCAGCGCTACTTCGAGCGGGCCGCGGTGTTGACCGAAGAACCCCTCGCCCTTGCGGAACTGCACGAGCGGGCGGGCCGGACCGCGTGGCTCGCCGGGCACTCATCGGAGGCAGCCGATCTCCTCGAGCGGTCGATCGAGACCTTCGACTCGATCGGTCTATCTCATCCCTCGGCTCGGGTCTCGGCCGCTCTCGCCGAGATCCTCTGGCAGGAAGGACAGATCGAGGAGGCGGCGACTCGGATGCGATCGGCCTTCGACTTCCTCGTTGGTGAGGAGGAGGACGCGGACCTCGCAACGCTCGCAGCCCAGCTCGGACGGGTCCTCTTCTTCATGGGCAGGTCGGATGAGGCGCTGGAGAAGATCGAGCTCGCCCTGACGATCGCGGAGGCACTCCGGCTTCCCGAGGTCCTGTCGCAGGCGCTGAACACGAGAGGTCTGATCCTGACGAGCGAAGGTCGATTCGAAGAGAGCATCGCGCTGCTGCGCCGCTCTCTCGAGATCGCACTCGAACACGATCTGTCGGCCGCCGCGTTGCGCGCCTACAACAACATCGCGGCCAACGCGAGCATGCAGGACCGCTACGCCGAGGTCATCGGGCGGGGCAATGAGATGCACGAGCTCGCTCGCCGGGTCGGAGATCGACTTTGGGAGATCAACGCGTACATCGGCAGCCTCGAGGAGATGGCGCTTCTCGGATCGTGGGACGAGGCCATGGCCAGGGCTGCGGAATTTCGGGACACGGAGCTACCTGAGTCCCTGCAAGCCTCGCTCTTGTCGCTCACCCCGATCTACCTGTGGCGCGGAGAGACCGAACCGGCCAGGCAGCTGCTCGGCCAGTTCGCTCACCTCTCCACGTCGGGTGACGCGCAATCGCGGAGCATCTACCGCTGCTTCGAAGCCTGGCTCCTGTTGTCCGAAGGTCGGCCCGACGATGCCCTCGCGGCAGCGGAGGAGGCATTCGCGTCCCGTGAGGAGTTCGGCCCTCAGTCGCCTCAGGTCAAGAACGGTCTCGTCGGGGCGCTGGAGGCTGCCTTCGAGCTGAAGGATGTCGACAAGGTCGACGAGCTCCTCGGCTTCATCGGGGCGCTGCGGCCGGGCGAGCTGACCCCGTTCGTCCAGGCGCACGGCACCAGGTTCGCCGCCAGGTTCGTTGCGCTGCGCGGGGAGAGCGCAGGGGTCGAGGAAGGATTCGGGGCCGCGATGGAGACGTTCCGTGAGCTGTCGATGCCGTTCCATGTCGCGATGACGCAGCTCGAACTGGGCGAGTGGCTCGTCTCACAGGGTCGTTCCGAGTCCGCACTCCAGCTGCTCGAGGACGCTAGGGAGGTGTTCACGAGATTGCGAGCTCGACCCTGGCTCGAACGCGTCGAGGCGGCGCTCCCCGCCGCCTCGGTCACCACCTCGTAGCATCCAGGGCATGTCCTCGAAGGGGTCCGTGCTCGTCGCCTTGTCCGGTGGGGTCGACTCGTCCGTCGCGGCCTGCCTGCTGGCGGAGCAGGGCTACGAGGTGGTTGGGTCGCACATGCGGCTCGTGCACCTCGACGGCGTCGAGCATGGCTGCTGCGGGCCGGCCGCCCGCGCCGACGCGGCCGAGGTCGCGAGGATCGCGGGGTTCCCGTTCGAGATCTGTGACCTCACCGGCGCGTTCGAGCGCACCGTGATCGACGACTTCGTCGCCGAGCACGAGGCCGGCCGGACGCCGAATCCCTGCGCCCGTTGCAACGGCGAGATCAAGTTCGGAGCGTTCCTGCGGCGGGCGGACGAGCTCGGTGTCGACATCGTCGCGACCGGTCACTACGTCCGGACGGAGGAGCGCGACGGCAGCCTCCATCTGCTTCGAGGCGCCGATCGCTCGAAGGACCAGAGCTACATGCTCCACATGCTGGGCCAGCCCGAGCTTCGCCGGTCGGTGTTCCCCGTCGGCGGGATGCAGAAGAAGGAGACCCGCAGGCACGCCGAGCGATTCGGGCTGCCCGTGGCCACCAAGCCCGACTCGCAGGAGCTGTGCTTCGCCCCGAGCGGCGACGCGGGCGCGTACCTGGGCTCGGTCGCGCCGCACCTGATGACCGAGGGCGACGTCGTCGACCCGGGCGGGCGGGTGCTCGCGCGTCACGGCGGATCGGCCGCCTTCACGATCGGGCAGCGCCGGGCCCTGGGCGTCTCGCGCGCCGAGCCGTCGTACGTCCTCGAGGTCGACGCGGCGGCGAACCGCATCGTCGTCGGACCCGGCGAGCTGCTCGCGCGCCGAGGTCTCGTCGCCGACCGCGTCTCATGGGTGGCCGGCGGAGCGCCGTCCGAGGGACCCTTCGAGTCCGAGGTCCGGATCCGGTATCGGGGCGACGACGTCCCGGCCGTGATCGAACCGCTCGGCGAGCGGCTGCGGGTCGAGTTCCGGACGCCCCAGCGCGGCGTCGCGCCCGGCCAGAGCGTCGTCATCTATCGCCACGACGAGCTCCTCGGCGGCGGCCGCATCGTGGAGTCGTTGCGCTGAAAGCCGCCCGACGGGGTATCGGCGAGCGCGGATATCATCGGCCGGTGGAGATCCGGGGATGAAGCTCCTCAAGCGCAAGCCGCGGACCTTCGAGATCCAGGTGCAGGACATGACCCTGCACATCCAGGCGGCGACCGACTTCAACGAGGAGTCGCGGGCCGCCGCTCTCTCGTTCTGGGAGCAGCTCCACGCGTACACGATCCGCAACCCCGCGTTCAGCACCGCGAAGCGACCGATCGACGTTCCCGCCGACGCGCCCGAGATCGTCCGCGAGATGGTGAGCTCGGCCAGACGGGCGGGCGTGGGCCCGATGTTCTCGTTCCAGGGCGCCGTGACCGATCACGTCGGCCGCTTCCTCGCGCGCGAAGGGCAGGAGGTGACCGTCAACTGCGGCACCGATTACTTCATCCGGTCGCGCAAGCGACAGAAGCTCACGGTGGTGCGCCGGCCCGGATCCACGGTCGCCGTCGTCGTCCCTTCGAGCAAGCAGGGCGTGGGCGTGTCGATGACCTCGGGCTCCGGACGAGGGGCGGAGGACGGGCGGGGGCCGGCGCTCGACGGTCTCGCCGTGCTCGCCGAGTCCTGCATGCTCGCCGACGCGGCGGTCGCGGGTGTCCACGCGATCCTGTCCAAGGAAGACGGGTTCGCGACGGCGCTCGGCTACCTGAAGAAGGTCGATGGCGTCTTCGGCGGCCTCGTGATCTCGGGCGAGCGGATCGGGCTGATGGGCTCGCTGGAGATCGCCGCGTGAGGCGGGGACGCTCGCGATGAGTGCGGCCGAGGAGCGTGAGCTCGCCGGGTCGCAGCTCCGGGTCGAGGAGCTCCGCGAGCAGCTGAACTACCACCTGTACCGCTACCACGTGCTCGACGATCCCGAGATCTCCGACGCCGAGTACGACGAACTCTTGAACGAGCTCCGCGCGCTCGAGGAGCGGTTCCCCGAGCTGATCACGCAGGACTCGCCGAGCCAGCGCGTCGGCGCGACGCCCGCGGACCTGTTCGCGCCGGTCGAACACCGAACACCGATGCTCTCGCTCGACAACGCGTTCAGCGGCGAGGAGCTCGAGGCGTGGGCGACCAGGGTCGAGCGCGGTGTGGGGTCGGGCGCTCGGTTCTCATGCGAGCTCAAGATCGACGGGATCGCGGTCGCGCTCACCTACGAGCGCGGTGTGTTCACGAAGGGTGCGACCAGGGGTGACGGCCGGATCGGCGAGGACATCACCGCGAACGTACGAACGGTTCGGAACATCCCCCAGCGTCTCGAAGGGAAAGAGCTCCCCACCTACCTCGAGGTCCGCGGCGAGATCTACCTACCGGTCAAGGCGTTCGAACGCCTGAACGAGCAGCTGATCGCGGACGAGAAACGCCCGTTCGCGAACCCGAGGAACGGCGCTGCCGGCTCGCTCCGGCAGAAGGACCCGAAGATCAGCGCGTCCCGTCCCCTCGCGCTGATCGTGCACTCGTTCGGGTACGCGGACGGCATCCGGTTCGATTCCCACTCCGGGTTCCTGGATTGGTGTCGAAACGCCCGCCTCCCGGTGGCCCCGACCTCGGCGGTGGTCGACGACGTCAAGGGCGTCGTCGACTACGTGGCGCGATGGGGGGCCGCCAGGCACAGCGTCGCCTGGGAGATCGATGGCGTGGTCGTCAAGGTCGACCAGGTGCGGCTGCAGCAGGAGCTCGGCGCCACGAGCCACGCCCCGCGCTGGGCGATCGCGTACAAGTTCCCTCCCGAGGAGCGCACGGCGCAGCTCCGGAAGATCGACGTGCATACCGGACGGACCGGCAAGGTCACGCCGTTCGCGGTGCTCGAGCCGGTGTTCGTGGGTGGCGTGACGATCACGTACGCGACGCTCCACAACGAGAGCGAGGTCGCGCGCAAGGACGTTCGTGAGGGCGACATGGTGATCGTCCGCCGCGCCGGCGACGTGATCCCCGAGGTCGTCGGGCCGGTCGTCGCCAAGCGGAAGAAGGGCGCGCGGAAGTGGAGGTTCCCCTCCAAGTGCCCCTCGTGCGGGACCGAGCTCGTGAAGGCGGATGGCGAGGCCGACCACCGCTGCCCGAACCCCGCCTGTCCGAGCCGCAACGTGGAGTGGCTCTATTCGTTCGCCTCGCGCGGCGGGCTCGACATCGAGGGTCTCGGCTACATGACGGGGATGGCACTGCTCGACCGCGGCATCGTGAAGGACCCCGCGGACATCTTCACGCTCACCGCCGAGGACCTCGGGCAGCTCGAGGGGTTCGCCGAGAAGTCGATCGCGAACCTGCTGGCGTCGATCGAGCGCGGGAAGGACCGGCCGCTGTGGCGGCTGCTCACGGCGCTCAACATCCGCCACGTTGGGACGCACGTTGCCCAGGTGCTCGCGAACGCGTTCGGCTCGATCGATGCGCTCCTGGAGGCCTCGGCGCAGGACATCGACGACGTCGAGGAGATCGGTCCCGAGATCGCGAGGAGCGTGCATGCCTGGTTCGCCGATCGCGCGAACCGCCGGCTGATCGAGAAGCTCCGCGCCGCCGGGGTCCGCATGAGGGACGAGCGGAAGAAGCCGAAGGGCAAGCAGCGGCTCGCGGGCAAGACGATCGTGCTCACCGGTGGCATCGAGAGCCTGTCGCGAGAGGAGGCGACCGCGGCCGCCGAGGCGGCAGGCGCGCGCGTGGCCTCCAGCGTCTCGAAGAAGACCGACTTCGTCGTCGTCGGAGAGAACCCGGGGACGAAGGCCGGAAAGGCCGAGCAGCTCGGCGTCGAGACGATCGACGAGAAGGAGTTCCTGAAGCGCCTCGGCCGCAGGTAACCGTCACGCGACCAGCCGGACGCGATGGTGATACAGATCGGCGATCAGCAGCCCCACGTCCTCGTCGAACGCGATGCCCCACGGGAAATGGAGGGCCGCATCGGTAGCGGGACCTCCATCCCCGAGCGCTCCGACGCTCGCGCCGGTGCCCGCGATCGGAACCAGCCGGCCGTCGCTCTCGATCACGAAGACCCACATCAGCTCGTGGTCCGAGAAGATCACCCTTCCCTGCTCGTCGATCGTGACGTCGGTCGGGGTTCTCAGATCCTGCTCCGTGGCGGGACCCTCGAAGGAGGGCGTCCCATCCACTCCGGTCCCCGCAACCGTCGAGATCGTTCCGTCCGGACCCACCCTGCGAACCACGTGGTTGCCGTACTCGGCGATGTACACGGTTCCGTCGGGGGCGACGGCCACGCCCAAGGGGCTGTCCAGCTGTGCCTCCGTCGCCGGGCCACCGTCGCCTGCATACCCGGGCTCCCCGGTCCCGGCGAGTGTCGAGATGATCCCTTCGGGGTCGACGATCCGCACCGAGTGGTTCACCTCGTCGGCGATGTAGAGGTTGCCCTGGGCGTCGAGCGCGACGTTCGCCGGATCGAGCCCTGCTTCGGTCGCCGGCCCACCGTCCCCGGGATACCTGGATCGCCCCGACCCCGCGATCGTTTCGATCGTCCCCTCCGGCCCGATCCGCCGGATCACCCCATTGTCCCGATCGGCCACGTAGAGCGCCCCGTCCGCGCCGAGCGTGAGACCGCCCGGCCGGCTCAGGCCCGCCTCCGTGGCGGGCCCTCCATCACCGGCGTAGCCGGGTTCGCCGACGCCGGCGATGGTCGTGATGGATCCCGCTTCGTCGACCACGCGGACGACGTGGTTCGCGCTGTCGGCGACGAAGAGCTCGCCGTTCGGACCGACCGCGACGTCGATGGGCAGGTTGAGCTCGGCCCCGGTCGCCGGCCCCCCATCTCCCGAATAGGCACCCCCACCGGTCCCGGCAACGGTGGAGATCGTTCCGGCCGTGCCCGACGGACCGCCGGTCGCGGGCGTCGGTGAGGCGGGAGCCGTCGGCGCCGAGGCGCTCGAGGAGCACGCCGCCGAGACCATGAGCGCGGCGGCGAGCACGGCGCGATGCATCATCGCTCGGGCACCGGGGTGGGTCACTCGTCGTTCATCCGGCTACCAGAACGCGCGGGGATGCCGGCGCGTTTGACAGAATCCTAGGCCACGCGCACGGGGAGGTCGAATGGCCGCGACGGTCATCGACGGGAACGCGATCGCCGAACAGCTCCGACAGAGCATCGCGGACGAGCTCGCGGTCCTGCGGCTGTCCGAGGTCCGGCCGGGTCTCGCGACCGTGCTGATCGGAGAGTCCTACGACGCCGAGGCGTACGAGCGCCACGTACGGCGGCTGTCCGAGAGCCTCGAGTACCGTTACGTCTGCGAGCGCCTCGCCGAGGACGTCGAGCTCGAGGACGTCGTCGCGACGCTCGGCAAGCTGAACGCCGACCCGCGGATCACCGGGATCCTCGTGCTCCACCCGCTGCCCGCGCACATCCCCGAGGCCGAGATGAACGGCGCGGTCGACCCGCGCAAGGACATCGAGGCCGTCCATCCGCTCAACACCGGACTGCTCGCGCAGGGCCGGCCGAGGTTCCTGCCGTCGACGCCGGCGTCGTGCTTCTACCTCCTCGATCACTACGCGGACGCGAGCAGCGGCGGCCACGACGAGTTCTACACGGGCCGGACGCTCGTGGTCGTCGGCCGTTCGAACAGCGTGGGCAAGCCGGCGCAGATGCTCGGGCTCCAGCGCAACGCGACGGTGATCGCGTGCCACAGCCGGACGAAGCCGCTCGAGGACTACACGCGGCAGGCGGACATCCTGATCGTGGCCGCGGGGGTCCGCGGCATCGTCGACGGCGAGATGGTGAAGGAGGGCGTCGTCGCGGTCGACGTCGGGATCCACGCGGTCAAGGACGAGGAGACCGGCAAGACCCGGATGGTGGGGGACCTCGACTTCGCGAGCGTGGCCGAGAAGGCCGAGGCGATCACCCCGGTCCCGGGCGGCGTCGGGCCGATCACCGACGTGTGGCTCGTGGGCAACGCGCTGATGGCGGCCGCGATCGCCAACCAGGTCGAGCCGCGGTTCGGGCTGTTCCGCTAGCGCCGCCGGGATCTCGGCGTCGCCCGGCGCATCGGTAGACTGCGCGCATGCCGGTCGAGATCGACATCGAGCACGTCGCGCGGCTTGCGCGGCTCGAGCTCACCGACGAGGAGAAGGCCCGGCTTCGCGAGCAGCTCGGCGCGATCCTCGAGCACGCCGCCAAGGTCGGCGAGGTCGCGGCCGAGGACGTCCCGCCGACGGCGTACGCGATCCCGCGCTCGAACGTCTTCCGCCACGACGAGCTCGCGCCGTCGCTGCCGACCGAGGAGGTCCTGGTGAACGCGCCGGAGGCCGAGGCCGACCGGTTCAGGGTCCCGCGGATCGCGGAGGTCGAGTGAGGGACCTCTGCGACCTCACCGCGAGCGACCTCGGCGCGAAGCTGCGCGCGGGCGAGACCACGAGCGCGGAGATCACGGCATCCTGCCGGTCGCGCATCGACGCGCTCGACGACCACGTGCGGGCGTTCCTCACCCGTACCGACGACCTCGCGCTCGAGCAGGCGGCGGCGACCGACGAGCTGCTGGGCGGGTCCGAAGCGGGCGCGGCTCCCGCGGCCGGGATCCCGATCGCGCTCAAAGATGTCCTGTCGACGCGCGGCGTCCGGAGCACGTGCGGGTCGAAGATCCTCGAGACGTACGTGCCACCCTACGACTGTACGCCGTGGCAGTGGCTCCGCGCCGACGGCAGCGTGCTCCTCGGCAAGACGAACTGCGACGAGTTCGCGATGGGCTCCTCGAACGAGAACTCGGCGTTCGGGCCGGTGCACAACCCGTGGAACCTCGACATGGTCCCCGGCGGCTCGAGCGGCGGCAGCGCGGCGGCCGTCGCGGCCGGGATGGCCATCTGGGCCCTCGGCACCGACACGGGCGGGTCGGTCCGCCAGCCGGCGTCGCTCTCGGGCGTGGTCGGGTTCAAGCCGACGTACGGGCTCATCAGCCGGTACGGGCTGATCGCGTTCGCATCCTCGCTCGACACGGTGGGGACGTTCACGCGGACCGTCCGCGACGCCGCGATCCTGCTCTCGGCGATCGCCGGGAAGGACCCGATGGACGCCACGAGCCTCGAGACGCCGCGCCGCGACTACACCGAGGGACTCGAGGGCGGCATCGACGGACTCCGCGTCGGGGTCATCACCGAGGCGTTCGGCGACGGGGTCGAGCCGGGTGTCCGCGATTCGGTCCGCGCCGGCATCGACTCGCTCGAACGGCTGGGCGCGACCGTGGGCGAGGTCTCGTTGCCGCACACCGACTACGCGCTCTCGGCGTACTACCTGATCGCGCCGAGCGAGGCCTCGTCGAACCTCGCCCGCTACGACGGCGTCCGGTACGGCCTGCGCGTCGACGGCTCGGATTCGATCGAGATGATGACGAAGACGCGCGGCGCGGGCTTCGGCCCGGAGGTGAAGCGCAGGGTCATGCTCGGGACGTACGCGCTGTCCGCGGGGTACTACGAGGCGTATTACGGGCAGGCGCAGAAGGTTCGGACGCTGATCATCCGCGACTACGAGGCCGCGTTCGCGAACCACGACGTGCTCGTCTCGCCGACGTCGCCGACCACGGCGTTCCCGATCGGGGCGAAGGTGGACGACCCGCTCTCGATGTACCTGAACGACGTCTTCACGATCCCGGCGAACCTGTCGGGCATGCCGGCGATCTCGATCCCGACCGGCCTGGACGGACAGGGGCTGCCGGTCGGCCTCCAGCTCACCGCGCCGGTGCTGGAGGAGTCCAAGCTGCTCCGCGCGGCGCACGCGCTCGAACAGGCGATCGGGTTCGACGCTCGCCCCTCGTTGATCGCCGAATCGGCCGCCTAGGCGGCGGCGTCGCGTTCGGCGCCCTGAGGCACCGACCCTGGCTCGCGCGCGGTCCCGCCGCTCGAGACGATGAGCGCGACCGCGACCACGATCACCGCAGCGGCGAGTATCGTCCGCATCCCGACGGGCTCGTCGAGGATCAGCCAGCCGAGGAACACGGCGACGACCGGCGTCACGTATGCATAGGTCGCGACGAGCGTCGTCCGCGCGTTGCGCAGCAGCCACAGGTACGACGTGAACGCGATCAACGAGCCGAACACGATCAGGTAGCCGAGCGCGAGCAGCGATGCGGTCGAGAACTCCTCGGGGTGGATCGCGCCGAGCTCGCCGATCAGCATGCCGACGAGCAGGAGCAGCGCGCCTCCGAGCAGTTGCTGCATCCCGTTGCCCACGAAGGGGCGCTTCGGCAGGGGCGCCTTCCGCGAGTACAGCGATCCCGTGGCCCACGCGATCGACGAGCCGAACGCGAACATCGCGCCACGGAGATCGAAGCTCCCCGCGTCGACCCCCTGGCCGACGAGCAGCGCCGTGCCGCCGAACCCGAGGACGAGGCCGATCACGGTTCGCGCGCCGAGCGGCCGGCGGAGCAAGATGCGGTCGAACAGCGCCATCCACAGCGGGACGAGCGCGATGATGAGCGCCACGACGCCCGAGGGCACGGTGCGTTCGGCCCAGACGACGCCGCCGTTGCCGCCGACGAGCAGGAGCGCGCCGACGATCAGCGCCGAGCGCCACTGGATCGCGGTGGGGCGGTCGCCCTCGCGGTCCCCGCGGCGGATCGCCCACAGGTACAGCGCGGCGCCGGCGATCACGAAGCGGACGCCCGCGGACAGGAGCGGCGGCATCGTCTCGTTCACGACGCGGATCGCGAGGTAGGTGGTCCCCCAGATCACGTACACCGTGAGGAGCGGTCCCCAGATCACGGCGGGGGAGTGGTCGGCCCGGTCGGTCGCGGGCTCGGAAGGCCGTGTCATGGCCGTCACGATACGGACGGCCGGCGGAAGGTGTCACTGCCATTCGGGTATTTGCCGGTTACGGCCGGCCGATCGTGTTGCACCGCTCGGAACGGCTGCGTGGGACGCCTCCGCTACGCTTGGCGCGACATGACCGCGTTCGAAAGCGTCATCGGGCTCGAATGTCACGTCGAGCTCTCGACGAAGACCAAGATGTTCTGCGGCTGCCGCAACGAGTTCGGGGCGCCGCCGAACTCGAACGTCTGCCCGGTCTGTCTCGGCCTCCCGGGCTCGCTCCCGGTCCCGAACGAGGAAGCGATCGCCTCGATCGTCCGGATCGGGCTCGCGCTCGGCTGCGAGATCGCGCCGGACTCGCTGTTCCACCGGAAGAACTACTTCTATCCGGACATGCCGAAGGACTATCAGATCAGCCAGTACGACCTCCCCGTCTGCGTCGGCGGCTACCTCGAGATCGACGTCGACGGGACGAAGCGCCGGATCGGGATCACGCGCGTGCACATGGAGGAGGACACCGGCAAGACCACGCACGCGGGCGCGAGCGGACGCATCGGGCAGGCCGAGTACGCCCTCGTGGACTACAACCGCGCCGGGGTGCCGCTCGTCGAGGTCGTTTCCGAGCCCGACCTCCGCTCGCCCGAAGAGGCGCGCGCCTACTTCGGCGAGCTCCGCACGACGCTCGAGGCGCTCGGCGTCTCGGACGTCCGGATGGAAGAAGGATCGATGCGGTGCGACGCCAACATCTCGACGCGGCGAGCGGGCGAGGAGGGGTTCGGCACGAAGGTCGAGATCAAGAACCTCAACTCGGTCCGGTCGCTCGAGCGCGCCCTCCGGTACGAGGAGGAGCGGCAACGCGCGGCGCTCGCGGCGGGCGATCCGATCGTCCAGGAGACTCGGCACTTCGACGAGGGCAAGGGCACGACGCACACCCTGCGTTCGAAGGAGGAGGCGTTCGACTATCGGTACTTCCCCGAGCCCGACCTGCCCCCGCTGTCCCCGGAGCGTGCGTGGGTCGAGGAGCTGCGGGCCGGCCTGCCCGAGCTCCCGGCGGCGAGGCGGACCCGCTACGTCGCCGAGCTCGGCGTCACGACGGACCAGGCGCGCATCCTCACGCACTCGGGCGAGACGGCCGCGTTCTTCGAGGAGACCGTCGCGCTCGGCGCCAAGCCGTCGGCCGCGGCGAACTGGATCACGCAGGATCTCGCCGGACTGCTGAACACGGCCAAGGTCGAGCTCCCCGACACGAAGGTGACGCCGCAGCACGTCGCGGACCTCGTCCGGTTGGTGGAGAACGGCACGATCTCGGCCACCGGGGCCAAGCAGGTGCTCGAGGAGGCGTTCGAGACCGGCGAGCCGGCCGAGACGATCGTCGAGCGCCGGGGGCTGAAGCAGGTGACCGACACGTCCGCGCTCGAGGCCTGGGTGGACGAGGCGATCGCCGAGAACCCCGAGCCCGTCGAGCAGTTCCGCCGCGGCAAGGAGGGCGCGCTGAACGCGGTGCTCGGCCAGGTGATGAAGCGCTCCGGCGGCTCGGCCAACCCGAAGGTCGTCCGCGAGCTCCTGCTCCAGCGGTTGTCCGGATCCTGAGCCGCGCCCGGTGAGGGTTCACCAGACCCGGCCGAAGCGCTACCCCTGGTGGCAGCTCATCCTGCTCGGGATCGTCGGTCTGGTCGAGGCGCTGTTCCGGCCGCTCGGGCGCATGTGGCGCTCGGACGACCCGCTCGACACCTACGGGCTCGCGCACCTCGGGAGCGTCGCCGGCGACGCGCTCGTCGCGATCGCCCTCGCCGGCTCGATCTTCTTCGACATCCCGGTCGACGAGGCCGGGGTCAAGGTGGCCGGTTACCTCGCGCTCACGATGGCGCCGCTCGCGGTCGCGGGGCCGTTCCTCGTGCCGCTGCTGGACCGGGCGGGGCCGCGCCGTGCGATCTCGTTCGGCGCCGCCTTCGGTCGCGCGGTGGTCTGCCTCGTCGCGGCGCCGCAGTTCGACTCGGTGCTCCTGTTCCCGGCCGCGTTCCTGCTCCTCGTCCTGTCGAAGGTGCACGCCATCACGAAGAACGGGCTCGCGGTCGCGTACGCGGGGCCGAACGAGGGGCTGGTCCGCGCGAACGCGAGGCTCGGTCGGATCGCCGCCGGCGGCGCCCTGCTCGCGATCGGCCCCGGGTTGCTCGTGCTGCAGATCGGCGACTCGCCGCCGGTCTTGTACCTCGCCGCGGTGGTCTACGGCGCGGCCGCCGTGCTGAACCTGCGGCTGCCACACCCGCGGATCACGGGCGGCGCAGCCGAGGTGACGAAGATGGGCGCGATCGCCCAGCTCACCGCCCCGGCGATCGGGGCCGCCGGCCTCCGCGCCGCGAGCGGCTTCCTCCTGTTCGCCCTCGCGTTCGCGCTACAGCGGAGCGGCGAGCCGACGTGGTGGTTCATCGTGCTCCTCGGCGCGGCCACCGCCGGCGGGTTCCTCGGCGACGTGATCGCCCCGAAGTTGCCGGCCACCCTGCGCGAGGAGGCGGTCGTCATCGGGTGTCTGGTCGGCGCCGGCATCGGGGCGACCTTCTCGTTCTTCGCGTTCGAGCTGCCCGTGCTCGTGCTGTTCGCGCTCGTCGTGGGCGCGTCGTCCGAGCTCGGCCGGCTGGCCTTCCAGACCCTGATGCAGCGGCTCGCGCCCGGCGGCGCGCACGGGCGCGTGTTCGTCCGCTACGAGGTGGTGTTCCAGCTCGCCTGGGTGGGCGGGGCGCTGATCCCCGCGGTCGTGCCGATCGACTTCCGGACGGGGTTCCTGATCCTGGCGGCCCTGTACCTCGTGACCGTGATCGGCTACCTCACGCCGGACATCCTTGCGCGCAGGCGTGGGTAGAGTTACCCGGGAACGCTCACCGGGTAGGGAGGTCGGAGCATGGCGGAGTGGGTCACGATCGGCTCGAGCAGCGCGATCCCCGAGGGCGAGGTGATGTCGTTCGGCGCTCGGGAACGCCAGGTCGCGGTCGCCAACGTCGAGGGCGACCTCCACGCCTTCGACGACGTGTGCACCCACCAGCAGTGTTCGCTCGCCGAGGGCGACCTCGACGGGACGGTGATCGAGTGCCCGTGCCACGGGAGTCAGTTCGACGTTACCTCCGGTGAGGCCGTGAATGGCCCGGCGGTCGACCCGGTCGACGTGTTCCAGACCAAGGTGGAGGACGACGAGCTCAAGGTCCTCGTCAACGACGAGTGACCGCCTTCGTCGTCGTGGGGGCCGGCATCGCCGGCGCGACCGCCGCCGCGAAGCTCCGTGAGGAGGGGTTCGACGGCGACGTCGTGCTGATCGGCGCCGAGGACATCTCGCCCTACGAGCGCCCTCCGCTCTCGAAGGAGTACCTCCGGGGCGAGTCCGACCATCACTACGTTCGCGACCCCAACTTCTACGACGAGCAGAACATCGACGCGCGGTTCGGCGTCCGCGCCGAGCACGTGAACGTCTCGGACCGCGTCGTCGAGATCGAGGGCGGCGAGCGCATCGCGTTCGACCAGGTCGTGGTGGCGACCGGCGCCCGGAACCGGCGACCGAAGATCGAAGGGCTCGAGCTCGCGGGCGTGTACGACCTCCGCTTCGCGCCGGACTCGGACGCGATCCGCGAGGCCGCGAAGGATGGCTCGAAGGCGGTCATGGTCGGGATGGGGTTCATCGGGGCAGAGGTCGCAGCCTCGCTCCGCCAGCTCGGGCTGGACGTCACGGTGGTCGAGTTCTTCGGCACGCCGCTCGAGCGGGTCCTGGGCCCCACGATCGGCGGCGCGATCGAGTCGCTGCATCGCGACCACGGCGTCGAGATGATCTTCCGCGACGGCGCCGAACGCTTCGAGGGCGAC